>CALMBU010000001.1 GCA_937863045.1 uncultured Polynucleobacter sp.
TAAGTAAAAAGTAAGCCTAGAATCTCAGGCTGAGATGAATATCAAGCCTGAGACCCCACTTTCAATCGAAGACTGCTATCACTGCGGCGGCGATTTAACCAGCGATAATCTTTATGAGGCAACGCTGGGTGGATCGCCTCGTTACTTTTGTTGTGCAGGTTGTTTGGCGATTGCCCAAACAATCCATGGTCAAGGTTTAGAAGCCTTTTATGCGAGGCGCATACCACTGGGTCAAAAGCCAGATAGCGTTGGTCAACTGACCGATCAAGTGCCTGATGCTCTTTTGGCATACGATGATCCAGTTTTGTTGGATCGATTCACCCGAGCCTCATCAGAATATTCCAGCGAACTTGAAACCACTCTGCGTTTGGAAAAGATTCGCTGTGCTGCTTGCGTTTGGCTCAATGAGCAACACTTAAAAAGACTGTTTGGCGTTAAAGATGTACAAATCAATTATGTGACTCAGCGAGCCACGGTTAGATTTAATCCCAATGAGGTTCATCTATCGAAATTGCTGCATTCAGTGGAGCAGATTGGTTATGAAGCATGGCCCTTTGAGCCATCCATGAGTGCTGATCTGGCTAAAAAAGAGCGCCGTCATTTGTTGATGCGCTTGGGTGTGGCCGTGCTGGGAATGATGCAAGTGATGATGTATGCCTGGCCAACATACACCGGAGCGGATGATCTGCTCGTCGAACAAGAATTGTTATTGGGTTGGACCAGTTGGGCTCTGACGGTTCCCGTGGTTCTTTACTCTGCAGGACCAATGTTTGTCGTTGCATGGCACAGCATTCGAAACTTTCCTAAAACGGGCATGCTGGGCATGGACGTGCCCGTGTCCCTGGCGGTTGCCTTGGCTTTTATAGCTGGAACTATTAGTTTGGTCTTGGGGGTTGGTGAAAGTTATTTTGATTCCATCACCATGTTCATTGCATTTTTACTGGGTGCAAGATATTTGGAGTTATTGGCCAGACAAGATGCTCAGGGTGGTGCAGAGGCTTTGGCTAAACAATTGCCTGC
Organism: uncultured Polynucleobacter sp.; assembly: GCA_937863045.1. Taxonomy (GTDB): domain Bacteria; phylum Pseudomonadota; class Gammaproteobacteria; order Burkholderiales; family Burkholderiaceae; genus Polynucleobacter. The sequence continues at coordinate 1,021 of CALMBU010000001.1, forward strand.
AACTTGTGATCGATTTGAAGATTATCCGAATTCTGATCTAACGAAATCAGTACCAGTAGTGAGATGCGTGCTTGGTGATGTGTTGCGTATTTCTCCGGGCGATGTGATTCCGGTGGATGGAGTTTTGCTTTCTGGTGAGGCTAGTTTGAATGAGGCGATTCTTTCAGGAGAGTCTCGCCCAGTGTCTAAAAATATCGGTGATGTTTTATATGCAGGTAGTCATAACATTGTCAGTCCTATTGTGATGCGCATCACTGCTTTGGGCCAGGGAACCAGAATCGCTGGGATTGCCTCATTGCTTGATAAAGCTCTCTTAGCTAAGCCTGCAGTGGTTGGCTTGGCAGAAAAATGGGCTGGTTATTTTGTGGTGTTCTTGATGATTGCTGCAGGACTGACTGCCATTGCATGGTATTTTTTAGAGCCACTCAAGGCTTGGGAAACGGCGGTTGCAGTATTGGTGGCCAGTTGCCCGTGCGCTTTATCTTTGGCCACGCCTGCGGCGATGGCTGCAGCTCAAGGGGCTATTACAAAATTAGGCTTACTGATCACAAGAGGTCATGTCATGGAGACTTTGGCCAAAGCAACAGATTTGGTGATTGATAAAACTGGCACTCTCACCACAGGGCATCCTGAATTAAAAGCTGTTTTATCTTTGCGTTCTGGTTATACCGAGCAACAAGTGCTGGCAATTGCTGCTGCCATGGAGGCTGGTCAAAAGCACCCTTTGGCTTTGGCAATATTAGAGGCGGCACAAAAACAAGATATTCAACCAATCATCTTGAATGAACCCCCAGTGAGTGAATTGGGTAAAGGTTTGCGTTCAGGCAAGTATCAATTGGGAGCCCGTCAGTGGTTAAGTCTTGAGCCTATTCCAGTTAACCAAGAAAACGAACAGGCCAGTTTGGTTTATTTAAAAGATGATCAAGGGTTGTTGGCAGTATTTGCTCTGCTAGATACGCCAAGACCAGGAGCCATGGAATTTATCAAGCACGTGCAAGCAAGAGGAATTCAGATTCATCTATTGTCGGGCGATGATCAACAAACAGTTGCGTGGTGGGCGCGCTACTTTGGCATTGAACATCATCAGGGCGGGGCATTGCCTGAGGATAAGTTTTCCTTCAGCGAGGCTTTGCAAAAAGAAGATAAAGTGGTTTGGGCGGTTGGTGATGGTGTGAACGATGCACCTTTTTTAGCCAAGGCCAATGTCTCTATTGCTGTTGGTAGTGGTGCTCCATTGGCGCAAGCTGGCGCTGATGCAGTTTTAACCACAGAGTCATTAAAACCTTTATCGCAAGCACTGGTGCTTGCAGATAAAACAAAAATCATCATGCGTCAAAACTTGGTGTGGGCTTTTGTTTATAACGTGATTGCGATACCTGTTGCGATGATGGGCTTGGTCAATCCTTGGATTGCTGGCATAGGCATGAGTTTGTCATCCTTAGCAGTGACGCTCAATGCTTGGCGCTTAAGAAAA
>CALMBU010000002.1 GCA_937863045.1 uncultured Polynucleobacter sp.
GATTTATCCGCTACTTGGCCTAAATTTGATGGTTTGATCCACTCCATTGGCGGATCAAACCATCAAATTTAGGCCAAGTAGCGGATAAATCAGCAAAAAGCTTGTCGATCTGCTCATCGCTGCCCACATCGCAGTCAAAAATCAGGGTGCTATTGAATTCAGCGGCAAATTCAGTGATACGGTCTTTGAAACGGTCGCCCACATAAGTAAAGGCTAATTCTGCACCTTCGCGGTGACAAGCTTTGGCGATGCCATAAGCGATTGAACGGTTAGAAAGTAGACCTGTCAGGACGATTTTTTTACCGGCTAAGAAACCCATTTTTGCTTCCTTTTTTCTTTTTGCTGAATTTGTGAATGTCTAATTACAATTGTCACACATGCAGATGATCAGACCCTTACTTTTACCCCTCATTTTAAGCTTGTCAGTTTTGACGGGGTGGGGCGTCTCAACTGCCGCATTGGCCGCCCACGGCTTTGCCCAGTATGGAGACTTGCAATATCCCCCTGGCTTTAAGCACTTCTCTTACGTCAATCCAAATGCACCCAAAGGCGGCACTCTGTTTTTGCCAAATCCTGATCGCAGGACCAGTTTCGACAAATTTAACCCTTTTTCAATGAAGGGTGTTGCCGCCCCTGGTGTGGCTCAATTGATGTTTGAGAGTCTTTTGATTGGCAGTGCAGACGAAGTGGCATCCTCTTATGGGCTTTTGGCTGAAGACGTTGCTTTGGCCAAAGATCAGTTGAGTGTGACCTTTCGCTTGAACCCATTGGCACGTTTTAATGACAACAGTCCGGTCTTGGCCAAGGACGTCAAGTACTCATTCGATACTTTGATGAGTAAATTGGCAAGTCCGCAGTTCAGAACCATTTACGCGGATGTCAAACAAGCCGTGATCATTTCTGAGCGAGTGATTCGTTTTGATTTTCATCGTAAAAATACCGAGTTACCACTTTTGGTTGGATCCATGCCCATCTTCTCTGAAAAATGGGGCAAGGATGCGCAGGGCGCCGGAAAACCATTCAATCAATTCACATTTGAAAAACCGATCGCCAGTGGTCCATACCTCATCGAGAGTTATGACATTGGTAAAAACATTATTTTTAAGAAAAACCCAGACTATTGGGGATCTCAACTGAATGTACGGATTGGTTTTTTTAACTTCGAAAAAATTTCCTATCGCTTATACAAAGACGACACCACTCGTTTAGAGGCATTCAAGGCGGGTGAGTTCGACGCATTGGTTGAATACCGCGCTAAGAACTGGGCAAAGAGTTACGTTGGACCGAAGTTCAGAGACGGTAGTTTGAAAAAACAACATTTTCAGCATCGCAACGGAGCAGGGATGCAAGGCTTTGTGATGAACTCACGCCATCCAATTTTCAAAGATCAGCGTGTTCGCGAAGCTTTGACGTTGGCTTTGGATTTTGAGTGGATGAACCGTCAGCTTTTTTATGGCCAATACCATCGCATTGATAGTTATTTTTCGAACAGTGAGTTAGGTGCATCCTATGAGGCTGCCAGCTTGCCAAGCGCACAAGAAAGAAAATTATTAGAGCCCTTACAAAAAGCCTACCCTCAGCATTTCCCTAAAAACGCTCTAGGCCCGATGCTCTTACCGGTCACTACTGAAGAACCATCTAGCTTGCGCCAAAATCTCAGAAAAGCCAGAGAGTTGCTGGCCCAAGCGGGTTGGGTTTATAAAGATGGCGCCTTAAGAAATGCCCAAGGGCAAGCGTTTCGCTTTGAGTTCATGGACGATGGTGGCGCCATGTCTCGTTTGGTCACCGCTTATGTGCGCAACCTTGAAAAGCTTGGTATGAAAGTAGATATCCGCACCACTGATTACGCTTTGTATCAAAAACGTTTGGAAGAATTTGATTTCCAAATGACCAGCATGAGATTTCCTGATTCTCAAAGTCCTGGCAATGAGCTGTGGGACCGCTACGGCAGTCAATCAGCATCCACCAAAGGTTCAGACAACATCATTGGGGTTCAGTCACCAGTTGTGGATGCTTTGATTTCAGAGATTGTTAAAGCACAAACCAGAAAAGATCTGATCACTGCCACCAGAGCTTTGGATAGGGTCTTAACGCACAGTTATTACATGGTGCCTCATTGGTACAGTGCCACACACCGTGTTTCATATAAATCAGATTTGGGTTTTTCGATACCGCCTAATTACTATGCTGCCGAACCTTGGATCATGTCCACTTGGTGGCGCAATCCCCGATCAAATTCTCAAGCAGGAGCCGCGCGATGAACAGTGCCTTATGGCGATACATTGCTAGACGAATCCTCTTGATGATTCCTACGCTGTTAGGCGTCATCACTTTGACATTTGCAGTGATTCAATTTGTGCCTGGCGGCCCTGTTGAGCAAATGATGCTTGAGCTCAAAGGTCGAGGTGATGCCAGTGTGGCAGCCGTTGAATCTTCAGGTGGTGGCAGTGTCTACCGAGGCCGTCAAGGCATTGATGAAGAGCGCTTAAAAGAAATCAAAGCCCTGTATGGATTTGATCAGCCTCTTTGGGAGCGTTATATCAATATGCTGGGTCGCTTTGCCATGTTTGATTTGGGCCAAAGTTATTACCAACACAAAAGTGTGGGGGAGCTGGTTCTATCAAAACTACCCGTCTCGATCAGTTTGGGACTTTGGACCTTCCTGATCACCTATCTGATATCGATTCCGCTGGGCATTAAAAAAGCAGTTAGAGCGGGTACGCGTTTTGATACGGCAACCAGCGTGGCGATTTTGATTGGCTATGCTATTCCAGGATTTGTCTTGGGTGTTCTATTGCTGGTGCTATTCGGTGGCGGAAGCTTCTTCCAGTTATTTCCCTTAAGAGGGCTGACCTCTGATAACTGGGCAGAGCTCAGTTTGATTGGCAAGGTCATGGATTACTTTTGGCATTTGGTTTTACCGATCACGGCATCCGTATTAGGTAACTTTGCTGTTATCACCATGCTCACCAAAAACTCTTTTTTAGAAGAGATACGCAAGCAATACGTGATCACTGCCAGAGCCAAAGGTTTGAGCGAAGACAAGGTCCTCTGGAAGCACGTCTTCCGTAATGCGATGATTCCTTTGGTCACGGGTTTTCCATCGGCATTCATCGGGGCTTTCTTCACAGGCTCATTGTTGATTGAAACTTTATTCTCATTAGACGGCTTGGGACTTCTATCCTATGAAGCGGTCATGAAACGAGACTACCCAGTGGTTTTGGGCACTTTGTATTTATTCACCCTGATTGGTTCTGTCTCTTATACACATCTCCGAGCCCACGAGACAGGCAGAAATCTC
>CALMBU010000003.1 GCA_937863045.1 uncultured Polynucleobacter sp.
GTTCTCTGGATCCGTTTGTGGGTTCGTATGAACTGCCAGCCGGACGATATTTTATCGCAGTCACCAATAGTAGTATGGTCCCAGCCGTAATGGCGACCTACTCCGACCCTAATGCTTCGCCGTTGGTTCGACTACAGCCAATAGATAGTTTGCAGTTGATTGTTTTTAAATGGTTTATGTGAATTTTAGCCATACCGTCTTTTAATAAAGTATGGCGGTTTGGATCGGTTTTTAATTTTTTAGCCAAAACAACGATTTCATCCAATTGTTCTAAAAACAGACCTTTTAAACGCTCAACACCATTGATTCGACTGAAATGAGTTGGAAATAGACAATCGGGCTTGAGCGCTGCAATTCGTGAAACTGAGTCCCTTAAAGCTTCTGGGTCAAACTGAATCGGCGTGGTGGTCGGCATGATGAATGCGCCTTCTTCAGTATCAAACTCACGATATGAAAGACCAAAGGTGTCACCTGTGAACACGCCTCGACTGATTGGGTCCCAAATAGCGATGTGATGCTTGGCATGACCGGGTGTGTCTAAACAATGAAGAATTCTTTTGCCCAAATGGATTTGGTGACCCTCACCAACCTCAATGACTCTGCCAGCATCAACTGGCAATAATTGGCCATAAGACTCTTCAACGATGTCTTCGCCATAAACACCCACAGCCCCAGCTCGCAGCGCACTTGGGTCAATCATGTGACGAGCGCCTCGAGGATGAACCAATAGTTGGGCTTGCTCACAAACCCGCATCATCTCGCCTGTACCACCTGCATGATCTAAGTGAACGTGTGTCAGAACAATGTATTTGACTTGCTGAGTGCTTAAGCCAAGCTCATCAAGCGTGCTTAAGAATCTAGGGATCGAGTAATTGGTACCAACGTCGATGAAAGCCACTTCATCACCATCAAGCACCATATAACTGGCATCGAACTGCTCTCTTACAAATCCGGTATCAACGCAATAAATGCCAGGAGCGACTAACTGGGCATAAGTCAGATGTTTTTGCATGTGCGGATTTTCACATAACAATCATCAGAATCGAGCGACTTGAGATGATTTTTTCTTTGAAAGACATGGCATTACCAGGCAAAAAGCCGGGCCATCCTTGCTATTTAGGGTTTAACCTGATATAGTTTCATTCTCAGACGCGGGGTGGAGCAGTCTGGCAGCTCGTCGGGCTCATAACCCGAAGGTCATAGGTTCAAATCCTATCCCCGCAACCAAATAATTGAATAAAGCCCTTCATGCCCTTGAGGGGCTTTTTTTTACTTCAATATCTTTGGCATACTTAGGGTTTCCAACCTTAAGTATCCATCCCATGAAAAAACTATTAGCTGCCTTTCTAATTACCGCATCATCACTCTCCTTTGCGGGCCCAAAAGTTGAATTCAAAACAAGCATGGGTGACTTCGTTGTTGAGCTCAATCCTGAAAAAGCTCCTAAGACAGTTGAAAACTTCTTGGGCTATGTGAACAGTGGTTTCTATAACGGCACCATCTTTCACCGAGTGATCAATAATTTCATGGTCCAAGGCGGTGGTTTTACGCCAGACATGCAACAGAAAGCTGTCAAAGCGCCTATTCCTCTTGAATCACAAAATGGCTTGAGCAATGTGATGTACTCCATCGCCATGGCAAGAACCAATGTGCCTGATTCTGCAACGGCCCAGTTTTTTGTGAACGTGGTGAACAATAAGAACTTGGACTTCCCTCGCCCAGACGGTCACGGTTATGCTGTATTTGGCATGGTGATCAAGGGAACAGAAACAATCGACAAGATCAAAGCTGTGAGCACCACCACCAAGCGCCCTTTTGCTGATGTGCCAACCACAACCATCGTGATCAATAGCGCCAAAGTTATTGGCAAGTAATCGATGAGCGACTTTGAGCATCTCTCTTGCACCATCTTGCTCGATGATGCTCAAAGTTCAAGCGATAAGCCAAGCAGCAGACTCTACCAAACTCCATTAAGAACCATACAAGCCAGCAACGCTGGCGATCTTGAAGCTGCGCTTCAAGGGATTGAACAAGCCATCCATGATCAACACCATGTTGTCAGTTGTTTTAGTTATGAACTGGGTGAATATCTTTTAGGGTTGACTCCTAAAAGATCCAAGACTCCTTGGGTTCAAGCTTGGGTATTTAAAGACGTTCAAAAGCTGAGCAAAGAAGATGTGAATCAGTGGCTCAAGACTCAAACCAATCAAGCGATTGATGCGCCAGTGATTCAGAAGACAAGGTCTAGCATCACCCAAGAACAATTCGAAGGTGATATCGCAAAGATCCAGGAGTTGATCAAGTCTGGGGACACCTACCAAGTCAATCACACCTATCGCATCCATGGTGAATTAAGCGGCTCACCACTGTCTGCTTACGAGATACTCAGACAAAAACAACCGGGTCCTTATGGTGCCTATATTGAGCACCCTGATGGCTGGGTCTTGTCATGTTCACCAGAATGGTTTTTGCAAAAGACGGGTAATACTCTGATGACCAAGCCCATGAAAGGGACCGCCAAAGTTGGCGAGAGTAGCTCCGAAGAACTTCATGATGATGCAAAAAATCGTGCCGAGAATGTCATGATCGTTGATTTACTGAGAAATGATTTAAGCAAAATATCATTGTCCGGTTCAGTCAAAGTTCCAAATTTATTTGAAGTTCAACAACACGGTGATGTTTTACAAATGACATCGACCATCAGTTCAACCTCAAAAGAAAATTTAAGACTCAAAGAATTACTTCAGGCGATTTTCCCCTGCGGCTCCGTAACAGGGGCTCCTAAAAAGAGAACCATGGAGTTGATTCAGGAACTAGAGTCAGAACCAAGAAATCTTTACTGTGGTGCCATTGCATGGTTTGACCCAAGCTCACAAGCAGGTTTGGGTGACCTTGGTATGAGCGTTGTGATCAGAACCTTGGAACTTGAAAAAAACCAACACTTTCAAATGGGGGTCGGCGGTGGCATCACGATTGATTCCGAGAGTGCTGATGAATGGCATGAATGCCAAACCAAAGCTGGATTTTTATACGCCTTACAAAATCAAGCTGAACCCATTGGATTATTTGAAACGATTCGGGTTGAGCAAGGGCAAGCTTGCCATCTTGAGATGCACCTCGGACGCATCTCTCAATCTGCTAAAGCATTAAAGATTAAGTTTGATTCAAACAGAGCTAAAAGCTTGATACAAGAAGCTTGCTCACAACTTGATGCAAGCTTGATTTACAGACTGCGCTTAGATCTGTCAGCAGAAGGATTGCTCAGCGTTAAAACTGCCGCAATCCAAAATCTTCAAGCAGGCCCCATCCTTTGGGCCAGCGACATTTTGGCAACGGATGCAACGATGTCTTCTACCGATCAATTATTGGGTCACAAAGTGACACGCCGCAAGCTGTATGACCAAGCTTGGCTGGCAGCTGAAAAATTGGGTGCCTTTGATGCTTTGTTTGTCAATGAACAGGGATTTGTGACTGAAGGCGGTAGATCCAACGTCTTTATTAAAAAAGATGGTCGATGGCTAACCCCTCCTCTGGCATCAGGCTGCTTGCCAGGCGTCATGAGATCGATGGTGATGAACGATGCAAAGTATCAGGCAGTTGAACAAGACATCACGCCTACGGATGTCTTGAGTGCCGAAGAGGTGATTTTCACCAATGCTTTGCGTGGCATCGTCAAAACCACAAATTAAACGATAATGTTGCAATGAACTATTGCCCCAAATGCGGCTCAACCGTGACTTTAAAAACACCCGTGGATGACACCAGGGAAAGGCACGTTTGTTCGGGATGCAAAACCATTCATTATGAAAATCCTCGCAATGTGGTTGGCACGATCCCTGTTTGGCAAGATCAAGTGCTTTTATGCAAACGAGCGATACAACCTCGCCAAGGTTACTGGACATTACCAGCCGGCTTTTTAGAGGTTGGCGAAAGTACTGAGGCTGGTGCCATCAGAGAAACTCAAGAAGAAGCTGGCGCCATCGTTGAAGTCGGACCTTTATTTTCTTTATTGAATGTCACGCACGTAGAACAAGTTCATTTGTTTTATTTGGCCAAACTCATTGAGCCCAAGTATCAGGCTGGGGTTGAAAGTTTAGAAGTTGAACTTTTTGCTGAAGCAGATATTCCCTGGAATGATTTGGCGTTTCCAACAGTTCGAAAAACGCTTGAATGGTATTTTCAGGATAAGAAGTCAGGGAAACTGAATGACGCCAATAAGATTGCGACTCATCTAGATGATGTTGGCTACGATGAACGCATTGATCGGAAATACTGATCAATATGGGTCTCTCTTGGCTCCAACCGAACGATCCTTTTCCATCGCCCTGGAGTGATGCTGATCCGGATCCAGAAGTTCCTGGCTTATTAGCGATCAGCGAGGATATCAGCGCCGAACAATTATTGCGTGCTTATCAGCAAGGCATTTTTCCGTGGTACTCGGATGGGCAACCGATTTTGTGGTGGTCGCCTAATCCCCGAATGGTGCTGAGGCCTAAAAACTTCAAAGTCAGCAAAAACTTCAAAAAAGAAATTAAAGATGTCTTGATGGACCAAGATTGGGAAGTGAAGGTCGATGAGGATTTTCATGCGACCATTCTGTCTTGTGCAACACAAGCTAGATCAGGTCAGGATGGCACCTGGATCACGCACGCGATCATGCATGCTTACGGTCAAATTCACGAGCAAGGACATGCTCACAGCGTTGAAGTATTTCATCAAGGTCAACGGGTTGGCGGTTTGTATTGTGTGAATTTGGGGAAAATGATTTTTGGCGAGTCGATGTTTTCTCAAAAAACAGGTGCCTCCAAGATTGCTTTGGCCAGCCTTTGTGCATGGGCGCTTGCCCAAGACATTGAGATGATTGATTGTCAGCAAGAAACGGCTCATTTGAGTTCAATGGGTGGTAATCCCATCCCACGAGATGAGTTTTTAAATCATGTGCGCGAGAAAACTACTGCAAATAATCCCGTTTGGCGTTTTAATAAGAGTGTTTTGCAACATTGGCTAAGCCAACCGGCATGAGTAAATTAAAAGAACTTCCCTTCACCACCCTTCAGTTCTATGCAACTGCTCCCTATGACTGCAGTTACTTATCGCATCATCAAGCTCGCTCTCAAGTAGCAACACCCACACATTTGATCCATGCTGATGTTTATGGTGAATTAGTTGCCAGTGGTTTTCGTCGCAGTGGCTTGTACACCTATCGGCCTTACTGCGATGGTTGCAAGGCCTGTATCGCTTGTCGCGTAGACATAGAACGCTTCAAGCCAAAACGTTACCAACAGCGAGCATTTAAAAAGCATCAAGATCTCGAAGTGAAAATTGGTCATTTGGAATTTTTCAAAGAACACTACGATCTTTACATGTCATACCAGCACGATCGTCATCTTCACGGTGGCATGGATGGCGACGATCAAGATCAATACAAACAATTCTTACTGCAAAGTAAAGTCAATAGTCGCTTGATTGAGTTCAGAGACGGACCACATGGTGAAGAACCGGGCAAGCTGAGGATTGTGAGCATCATTGACGTGGTTCAAAGTGGCCTATCGTCTGTTTACACCTTCTTTGATACCAGCAACTCAAGCGCCAGCTATGGCACATTCGCCATCATGTGGCAAATAGAGCAAACCAGAAAACTTCAACTGCCGTATTTGTACTTGGGCTATTACATCAAAGAAAGCCCTAAAATGTCGTACAAAGCACAGTTTGAACCTTTAGAAGTATTGGTCGATGATGTGTGGCAACGTAATTAATTACCTGAAGACCCAAACTGATGAACCTCTACCCTCTCGTCAAGCCCTGTTTATTTGCCATGGATGCGGAACGTGCGCACAACTTGACTTTGAGCACCCTCGATAAAGTTCATGCCCTCGGCTTGGGTTTTTTATCGCAAGAAAAGATTGAGCGCGATGAGCGAATTTTTTGTGGCTTAAAAATACCTAATCCTGTTGGCTTAGCTGCAGGGCTTGATAAAGACGGTAAACACATCGATGCTTTAGCAGATTTAGGTTTTGGATTTATTGAAATCGGTACAGTGACCCCCAAAGCACAAGCCGGTAATCCATTACCCAGAATGTTTCGCCTCCCAGAAGTCTCTGGTCTGATCAATCGCATGGGTTTTAACAATGATGGTGTCGATGCATGCGTATCACGCGTCAAGCAATCTCATTTTTGGCAAAACGGTGGCATCCTCGGTTTGAATATTGGTAAAAATGCCACAACTCCGATTGAATCAGCCGCTGATGACTATCTGATTTGCATGAGAAAGGTGTACGAGATTTCTTCCTACATCACGGTCAATATTTCATCACCCAACACCAAGAATTTAAGACAGTTGCAAGGTGCCGATGAATTAAGTTCATTGCTGAGTGCCATTGCTGAAGAAAAAAAGGTGTTGAGCGATTTGCATAAAAAAGAAGTGCCGCTCTTTCTAAAAATTGCTCCAGATTTAGATTTAGAGCAAATACAGACCATTGCAGGATTGCTGATCAAGTACAAGATTGATGCGGTCATCGCCACGAACACCACCATCGCTCGTGACGCTGTTGCGCATTTGGCTCATGGCAATGAAGCTGGCGGCCTTTCAGGGGCACCCGTCAAACAATCATCAGACCAGGTGATCCAAGAGCTGCACCGCGCCCTTCAAGGTCAGCTACCAATCATTGGTGTGGGCGGCATCATGTCTGGGCAGGATGCCAAAGACAAGATCAATGCTGGCGCCAGCTTGGTTCAGCTCTATAGTGGCCTGATTTATCAGGGGCCTAAGCTGGTTGCGGACTGTGCCAAGGCTTTAAAAGGCGGTTTTTAAGCCTCTCTTTTCATAATGTGCAATTTGGCGTATTTAGAGCTAAAATGAGCGCATGACAAGCAGAACAGCTATCCAGGTCTTGGACCGCATGATGAGTCTTCTGGATGCCCTCGCAGATAGTGATGAAGCCCAGAGTCTGAAAAGACTGTCTGAGCTGACTGACTTGCACCCCTCCACTGCCCACCGAATTTTGAATGACATGGTTGCCTGCCGCTTAGTAGAGCGTGCAGATAGCGGCACATATCGTTTGGGCTTAAAACTTCTTGAATTAGGTAACTTGGTAAAAGCTCGACTATCGGTCAGAGATGCCGCTCAGTTACCGATGCGAGCTTTGCATAAGCTCACAGGACAAACTGTCAATCTATCAGTTCGCCAAGGTGATGAAATTGTTTACATTGATCGCGCCTATAGCGAGAGATCAGGTATGCAAGTCGTAAGAGCCATTGGCGGCAGAGCCCCACTTCATTTAACGTCTGTTGGCAAACTGTTTTTGGCCGATGATGACTCTGTGAAGCTGAAGAGCTATGTGAGCAAAACTGGTTTGAATGGCCACACACAAAATAGCATCAGCGATATGGCTCAACTTGAAAAAGAATTAGATTTGGTAAAAACTCTGGGTCATGCCAGAGACGATGAAGAATTAGAGTTGGGAGTGAGCTGTATGGCTGCAGCTATTTTGGATGACACCGGTAAGTTAGTGGCCGGCCTATCCTTATCAGCTCCGACTGAGCGCATGCAAGATGATTGGCTCAAATCACTCAAAGACACTGCGATGCAGATCTCAAAAAGTTTGGGTTATAAGCCAAGCCTCAAGTCTGCCTAATTAAGTCTAGCTAATTAGCTCTGATCAAAGCTTTCTGATTGACTCTGGATTTGGGTTGGATTCTAGCCATTCTCTGACGCGCACAGCATCAGCAAAACGAGATTGCTTGCCCACAGAATCTAAAAACACCATGACAACATCACGCCCCACCACTTTGGCTTGCATCACCAAACAACGCCCAGCAGCCGAGATATAGCCGGTCTTTTGCAGACCAATATCCATATCGCTGGCTCTGACCAAGCGATTGGTATTAACAAATTTTTGCTCACGATTGGCAATCATGATGCTGTAGTCAGGTTTGATTGAAAAATCTCTGATCACTTTGTGCTGATAGGCTGCCTCAACCAAACGAGTCAGATCTTCTGGACTGGAAACATTTTCACTAGAAAGACCTGTTGGATCAGCAAACTTTGACTGACTCATGCCCAGTAATTTTGCTTTGGCATTCATCGCCTCAACAAATGCAGGTAGGCCACCTGGAAAATTTCTTCCCAATGCTTGCGAAACACGGTTCTCTGAAGACATCAAAGATAAAAGCATCGCTTGCTCACGCGTCATCTTTGCTCCCTGAGTGACCCGTGAGCGCGTGCGACCTGGATAAGCATTGACATCTGCTTGTGAAATCACAATGGTCTCGTCCAGCGGTAACTCGGCCTCAAGAACAACCAAGGAAGTCATTAGCTTCGTGATTGAAGCAATGGGCAAAGCTGCATGGGCATTTTTTTCAAATAACACTTCATGTGTGTGACGATCAACGATCAATGCCACACTTGATTTTAAATTGAGCTCATCCTGGTTACCACGCAAACCCATGGCTGCGGCAAAGGAAGGTCTTTTCTCATCAGGTGCTTTAGCAGACTTGGCTCGAGTGGTTGATGTTCGGACTTGTTTTTGATTCTTCGGGGCCGGTTTTTTCTTGGCCGCCTGCTGATTATTTGACTGTTTGGTATTTTGCTTTGCGCCCTGCTTGGTACTTTCTTTTTGAGGAGCATTTTGAGCAAGAGACACTGGTGCCCCAAGCAACAAAGAACTGCTCAATAATCCGACCATCAGTTTGCGCAGCAAATTACTTCTAAATATCATCAGTCTTTTCTAAGTTATTCAATTAACTGGTTTTAGTGAACAAATGACATGATAAGGTATTACTTGTCGGATGAGGCTTTATTGACCATTAAAACTGCCCCCATGGTCAGCGCTATTCCAAGGCCAATCAGCCATGTGATTGGCTCATCAAACAAGACCCATGCCATCAATGCGGTGGTGGGCGGTGTGAGATACATCAAACTCGTGACTTTGGTCGCTGCTCCATGACGAATCATCACAAATAACAAAGAGCTGGCTCCAATTGATAAGGCCAGTATGGACCACAACAAAGAAAAGACCATTTCTGGAACCCAAGCAACTTCCCTGGTTTCGAACATCATCATGAGTGGCACACAAACCACTGCTGAAGCTGCAAATTGAATCACCGACCCTGTGCGTAAATCAAACTGTGGGCAATACTTCTTTTGATACAGCGTTCCTGCTGTGATTGATAGCAAGGCAATGATGATGAAGATAAAACTTAAATCACTAAAACCAATCATGGCAATCTTGGCCCAAACGACCAGACCAACTCCCAAAAGTCCAATCATCAATCCAAGCCATTGAACGGGTCGAACCTTTTCGGCGACCCAAGAAGCCAGCAAGGCAGTCAGAATTGGTTGAAGGCCTACGATCAAAGCTGTTAAGCCTGCCGACATGCCTTCGCGAACAGCGGCCCATACCCCGCCCAAGTAGCCGGCTTGCAAGAGCATCCCGGCAATCGCAATGTGAATGATTTGAGATTGTTTTGGCCAGGGAGCTTTCCATAGCAGCACGATTGGGATCATACAAATCAGCACGCCTAAAAAGCGCAGACTTAAAAATGTCATGGGTTCGGCATGAGGCATGCCGTAACGAGCGATGATGAAACCGGTGCTCCAAATGATCACAAATATAGGCGCAATCCATGGTGTTAGAAATCGTATCCATGGACTACTCATTTATCTTTGGCCTTTTAATTCTTTAAATAGTTGAAGTGCTAATTGTACGGTTTGAGCATGCACTTCAACCGTTGTTTCAATATTGATGCCATAGCCACCAGCCATTGCAATGGCAATCGGTAAATCATGTGTTTTTGCAAAGTCCAAAACCATTTGATCTCGCAGGCATAGTCCTCTGAGACTTAACTTCAAACGACCTAATCGGTCTCCCTCATGGGGATCAGCGCCAGCCAAATAAATCAACACATCTGGCTTAAATTCAGACTCCATCTGATTGAGCGCATGGGCAAGATGAAGCAAATACTCATCATCGGAACATCCGTCACTCAGGCCAACATCCAAATGACTCGATTCCTTTCTGAAGGGGAAATTCTTCTCCCCGTGAAGTGACAATGTGTAACAACTGGGATCTTTGCCCAAAATGGCCGCCGTGCCATTGCCTTGATGAACATCTAAATCAATGATGGCAACGTTCATCTTTCTTGAGCTCTGAAGATACTTTGAAGCAACCGCCGCGTCATTGAAGACACAAAAGCCACTGCCCTTGTTTGCGTAGGCGTGATGGGTGCCACCCGCCAAATTCACTGAGACACCATCTTCCAAAGCGCTCATACATGCCTGAATCGTCGCTCCGGCGGATCTTTTAGATCTTTCAACCATGGGTTCACTCCATGGAAACCCGATTTCCCTGATTTCTGCTGGGCTTAATTGACCTTGAGTGACCCGTTTGACATAGTCTTGGTCATGCACCCGAATCAAATCCTCATCACTGGCAGCCGATGGTTCTTTGAGCTCCAAACCATCCATCAAGGCCACCTGATCCCTCAACAGACGGTACTTTTGCATCGGAAATCGATGCCCATCGGGCAATGGCAGGACAAAATGATCGGTATAAAAGGCTTTCACCCCCTGATTTTGCCCTTTTTTCACATTGTGGTCTTGACTTAGGCCATTTAAGACCTATACTTATATTTGTGCAGTGCAACATTTATTGTTCACCCTTTAATTTACTTGGAGAAATCATGACATTAACCCCAGAACAGATCGCAGCAGCAAACAAAGCCAACCTAGAAACACTCTTAAATTTGACCAATAAAGCGTTTGAAGGCGTAGAAAAGCTGGTTGAATTGAACATGACAGTTGCAAAAACTGCCATGTCTGAAAACGTGAATAACGCTAAGCAAGCTCTTTCAGTGCGTGATGCACAGCAATTGATGGCCATGCAAGCTGGCATGGTTCAGCCATTAGCTGAAAAGATCATGTCTTACAGCCGTCATCTTTACAACATTGCTAACGAAACTCAAACAACCTTCACTTCAGTTGCAGAGTCACAGTTGAAGAAAAGCAGCGGCAATATGAACGGTATGGTTGAAGAGCTTTCAAAGAATGCTCCTGCTGGCTCAGAAGCTACTATCCAGGCTATCAAACAAGCCATGGCTGCAGCCAATAATGCCTATGAAACAACCCAAAAATCTATCAAACAAGCGGTGGATTTAGCTCAAAACAACTTCAATGCTGCAGCTAATACAGCAGTTAAAGCTGCTCGCGGCAAGAAGTAAGCAAGATGCAAGCCATTTGAATCATCATAGTGGCATGAAAGAATTGAAGTAGTAACAGTTGTCTCCTCGGTACCCAGTTAGATCTAATCTACAAGTACCTTTTAACCCCCGCCTCGAGCGGGGGTTTTTTTATGCCTAAACCCCAAATCATTGAGGCTTGGCACAAATCGTCGACTATTTTTTCTTAGCTGGCGGTAAGTCTGTACAAGTGCCATGCGCCACTTCAGCAGCCATACCAACAGATTCACCGAGCGTTGGGTGAGGATGAATTGTTTTACCAATATCAACCGCATCAGCACCCATTTCAATCGCCAGACATACTTCACCAATCAAATCACCGGCATGGGTACCAACAATACCGCCGCCAATGATGCGATGAGTTTCTTTATCAAATAACAATTTTGTGAATCCCTCATCACGACCATTGGCAATTGCTCTACCACTGGCCGCCCAAGGGAAAAGTCCTTTTTCATAAGCAATGCCTTGAGCCTTACACTGCTCTTCTGTGAGTCCAGCCCATGCAACTTCAGGATCGGTATAAGCCACAGATGGAATTTGTTTGGCATCAAAGAAAGCCTTATGCCCTGCTGCAACTTCTGCAGCAACGTGTCCTTCATGAACCGCTTTGTGGGCCAACATGGGCTGACCCACGAGATCGCCAATCGCAAAAATGTGATTCACATTCGTGCGCAATTGTTTATCAACCGAAATAAAGCCACGCTCATCAACCACCACACCAGCTTTATCAGCATCTAACTTCTTACCATTGGGTGTGCGGCCAACGGCCACCAATACAAGGTCATATACCTGGGGCGTGGCCGGAGCTTTTTCGCCCTCAAAGGTCACATGAATGCCATCTGGTTTTGCCTCAGCTTTACTAGCGCGCGTCTTCAACATGATGTTGTCAAAACGTGGGGCGTTGACTTTCTCCCAAACTTTTTCCAAATCACGGTCTGCGCCAGCCATCAAACCATCCAACATTTCAGCAATGTCAATTTTGCTACCCAAGGTGCTGTAAACCGTCGCCATCTCTAAGCCAATGATGCCGCCACCAATCACCAACATTCTCTTAGGCACCTTCTCAAGCTTTAATGCACCCGTGCTATCAACGATCCTTGGATCCTTCGGCAAGAAAGGCAACATCACAGCTTGGCTTCCCGCAGCAATGATCGCTTTTTGAAAGCGAATCACTTCTTTTTTTCCGCTTGTTTTCTTAGAATCACCTTCAGTGACTTCTACTTCAACGTGATAAGCATCTAAGAATCGACCAATACCGCGCACCGTTTTAACTTTGCGAGCTTTGGCCATACCAGCAAGACCGCCGGTTAACTTACCAATCACGGTTTCTTTGTGAGCTCGTAACTTATCAATTTCAATCTTTGGTGCACCGTATGAGATACCGTGCGCTGCCATGGCTTTGACTTCATCCATGATGGCTGCTGTATGCAACAAAGCTTTTGATGGGATACAACCGACGTTCAAGCAAACTCCACCCAGGGTTGAGTAACGCTCAACGATGATGGTATTCATGCCCAAGTCAGCACTTCTGAATGCTGCACTGTAACCGCCAGGACCTGCACCCAAAACCAGCATGTCACATTCGTGATCCACTTTTCCAGCATAAGAGCCTGCTGCAGGAGCACTCATTCGAGGCGCCTCAACTTTTGGAGCTGCTTCTTTTGCTGGAGCGGATGTTGCTGGACTACTTGCGGCTGGCTTAGCATCAGCAGCCACCTCAAGCGTTGCGATCACCATGCCTTGATTGATTTTGTCACCAACTTTAACGCTGATAGAAACAATTTTGCCAGCTTGCTCACTCGGCACTTCCATGGTTGCCTTGTCAGACTCCAAGACCAACAGTGCTTGTTCTTTTTCAACCTGATCACCAGGCTTGACCAAAACTTCAATCACCGGCACATCATGAAAATCACCAATATCAGGAACTTTGATTTCTATTGTCGGCATATCAATTTTCCTTAAAGAACAACACGACGGAAATCAGCCAATAGTTCAGCCAAATAAACGTTGAATCTTGTTGCTAAGGCACCATCAATCACGCGGTGATCTGCGGTGAGTGACAATGGGCAAATCAATTTTGGTACAAACTGCTTGCCATCCCAAACAGGCTTCATGCTGGCTTTATTAACCCCCAAAATAGCCACCTCTGGTGCATTGATGATTGGCGCAAAGTAAGTTCCGCCAATACCACCCAAAGACGAGATCGTGAAAGATGCGCCTTGCATTTGATCAGGCTTTAATTTGCCCTCACGCGCAAGCTTGGCCAACTCGCCAGTTTCTTTAGCGATTTCAAAGATACCTTTTTTGTCAGCATTCTTCACAACAGGCACCACCAAACCATTCGGTGTATCTGCGGCAAAAGCAATGTGGAAGTATTTCTTCATCACCAAGTTATCGCCATCCAATGAACTATTGAATTCTGGATACTTCTTCAAGGCATTAACAGCTGCTTTGATCAAGAAAGCCAACATCGTGACTTTGATACCTTGTTTTTCATTGTCCTTATTGGTCATCACACGGAATGCTTCTAAGTCAGTGATGTCGGCATCTTCGTGATAAGTCACCGCTGGGATCATGACCCAATTGCGAGATAAATTAGCGGCTGATAGTTTTTGAATTCTTGATAGCGGCTTGGTTTCTGTTTCACCAAATTTGCTGAAATCAATTTTTGGCCACGGCAATAAATTCAATCCGCCGGATGCAGCTACTGGAGCACCTGCTGGCGATGCCGCTTGTCCGGTCATGATGTTTTTCACATAAGCCTGAACGTCCTCTTGAGAAATTCTGCCTTTGGGCGCAGTACCAATCACTTTGCTCACATCAACACCAAGTTCTCTGGCGTACTTACGCACGGATGGGCTTGCGTGACTGATAGCGCCACTTGCTGGAACAGATTCAGTGCGGGGAGCTGCTGCCTGAGGTGCACTCTGCGCCGCTGCTGGTGCGCTTGCTTGAGGAGCTGCTACCGGAGCTGCGCTTGGAGCTTTAGCTGGAGCTGGAACTACAGCTGGTGAAGAACCAGCGGATGAAGATTCCAGAATCACCACCAAATCACCTTGAGAGATGCTATCGCCTACCTTTACTTTGACTTCCTTGATCACACCAGCGTGTGAAGAAGGAACATCCATG
>CALMBU010000004.1 GCA_937863045.1 uncultured Polynucleobacter sp.
TCTACACAGAGTAGATCGTCGGCAGCGTCAGATGTGTATAAGAGACAGGAGGTCTACTAGGGCACTCTGATGCGGATGCTTTGCTGCACGCGATCACCGATGCGCTCTTAGGCGCTGCAGCCTTGGGTGATATTGGTAGACACTTTCCTGATACAGATGATCGTTACAAAGGCGCAGACAGTCGTGTCTTACTCCGAGCCACCATGTCATTACTGCAAGCAGCAGGATATTCGGTGGGCAATGTGGATGCCACCATCATTTGTCAGTCACCAAAAATGGCGCCACACATACCTGAGATGGTAAAAAACATCGCCAGTGATTTGGGTGTGACTCCAGATCACATCAATGTCAAAGCCAAGACCAATGAAAAGCTTGGTCACCTAGGAAGAGGCGAGGGCATTGCGGTGCAAGCAGTTGCATTGATCGTAAAAAATTAAACAGTGGTGATCTAAATAAAAAAGCCTCGACTAATCGAGGCTTTTTTATTGAATCAGAAATTATTTCTTAAACAGCCAATAATTCCACTTCAAATAGCAAAGTTGCGTTTGGTGGAATCACGCCACCAGCACCTGATGCGCCATAGCCCAAATCAGAAGGAATCACCAAGCGACGTGTGCCACCAACTTTCATGCCTTGAACGCCTTCATCCCAACCGCGGATGACCATGCCGCCGCCCAAAGGAAACTCAAAAGGATCATTGCGATCTTTGCTTGAATCAAACTTTGAACCTGCTTGGCCGTTCTCATACAGCCAACCTGTGTAATGAACTGACACGTATTGACCTTTGGTGGCCTCTGCGCCAGATCCTACAACGGTGTCTTCGTACTGCAAACCTGATGGAGTGGTGATCATCTTCTATCCTTATTTTTTCAAACTGTCTCTGATTTCTCTTAGCAACTGAATATCTTCAGGCACTGGAGGTGGTGGGGCTTCTGCTTCGTCCTGAAGTTTAATGCGATTAATGATTTTGACCATTTGGAAAATAATGAAGGCCAAAATCACAAAATTGAGGGTGATCGTCAAAAAGTTACCATAGGCAAACAATGGCACGCCGGCCTTTTTGAGGGCATCCAAGGTCATCGGGACATTTTCAGGAACTTTGCCCAAAACAATGAATAAATTAGAAAAATCTAATTTGCCGCCAATCAACCAGGCAATCACGGGCATGATCACATCGCCCACCACGGAATCAACGATTTTGCCAAAGGCGCCACCAATGATCACACCCACGGCCAAGTCAATCACATTGCCTCGCACCGCAAAGGCGCGGAATTCTTGAATCATCTTCATCGTGCTGCTCTTTCTGTCTGCTTGATCAATTAACTCGCTAGTTTAGCTAGATTGACTGTGGCTGCCAATCCACTTCACGGTGATTAACGCCAAAAGCCCTATAAACCACTGAATC
This sequence comes from uncultured Polynucleobacter sp., assembly GCA_937863045.1. Lineage (GTDB taxonomy): Bacteria > Pseudomonadota > Gammaproteobacteria > Burkholderiales > Burkholderiaceae > Polynucleobacter. Next base: position 1,406 of record CALMBU010000004.1, read on the forward strand.
ATAAGACGTCATATTCACCCGCCCATCATGTAGAATAGTGAGCTTTTGTAGTGTTTCACTAGTGGTGGCGGAAAAACCCTTGAGCGGTTAATACCTAAGCCCCTAATTTTATTAGCTTAAACGGGATACCAGCATGTCTGTAACGATTGAAAACCTCGGCAATTTAGACCGTAAAATTACTTTAAGCTTTCCAAAAGCTGATACTGAAAAAGCACGCGCTGCGCGCTTACAAAAACTGTCAAAAACAGTCAAGATGGCGGGCTTTCGTCCTGGCAAGGTTCCCATGAAAATGGTTGAAGCCCAATACGGCATGCAAGTGGACTTTGAAGTTCAGTTTGACCATGCTTCTAAGCTATTTTTAGATATCAGCAAAAAAGAAGGTCTGAAAATTGCTGGTCAGCCAAGTCTTGAGCCTAAGAGCGACATGACTGCCGATCCAATCGTTTACGACGCTAAGTTTGAAGTATTCCCAGAAGTAAAAATTGGTGACCTAACAAAAGTAGACATCACACGTCACACGACTGAAGTGAACGAGGGTGAAATCGACAAGACTTTAGACATCTTGCGCAAGCAACGCGTTCACTACCATGTGCGTGGTGAAGCAGGTGAGCACGGTAATGGCGGTGCCAACACAGCAGCTCAAACTGGTGACCAGGTCACGGTTGACTTCGTGGGCAAGATTGAAGGCGTTGAGTTCTCAGGCGGTAAGGCTGAGAACTTCTCATTTGTATTGGGCGAAGGCCGCATGTTGCCAGAATTCGAAGCTGCGGCTTTGGGTCTTAAAGCTGGCGAGGAAAAAGTTTTCCCATTGGCTTTCCCGGCGGACTATCACGGTAAAGACGTGGCGGGTAAAACAGCGGACTTCACGATCACAATGAAGAAAGTGGAATGGCCACATTTGCCAGAAGTGAACGATGAGCTCGCCGTTGCATTGGGTGTTGCTGAAGGCGTTGCCAAGATGCGCGAAGAAATTCGTAAGAACTTGACACGTGAAGTCGCGCGTCGCACTCAGAATTTGTTAAAAGGCCAAGTGATGGAATCTTTGACAAAAGTATGTGAAATGGAAGTGCCTAAAGGCTTGGTAGCGCAAGAGCAAGAGCGTTTGGTTGCCAATGCGCGTCAAGACTTGGCCGCTCGTGGTGTACCAAATGCCAAAGATGCGCCGATTCCTGCAGAGCTATTCATTTCACAAGCTGAACAGCGTGTGAAGCTTGGTTTGATCTTGAATGAATTGGTTAAGCTTCAGTCATTAGAAGCTAAGCCTGATCAGATCAAAGCTGAAATCGAAGAGCAATCATCGAGTTACGAAGATCCAAAAGAAGTGATGCGTTGGTATTACAGCGATCCAAAGCGTTTGGCCGATGTAGAAGCCCTTGTTCTAGAGAACAATGTGGTGGCTTATGTGACAGGTCTAGCCAAAGTATCAGAAAAAGCAGTAAGCTTTGAAGAACTCAGCAAGATGTAATTTTTAGTATTGCTGTTGATGGATACCCTGGAGACAAAAAGAATATGAACCACACACAAAATAGCGCACTAGATACAGAAGCCTTGGGCATGGTTCCAATGGTCGTAGAAACATCTGGGCGTGGTGAGCGTGCTTATGACATTTATTCACGCTTATTAAAAGAGCGTGTGGTGTTCTTGGTGGGTGAGGTCAATG
>CALMBU010000005.1 GCA_937863045.1 uncultured Polynucleobacter sp.
CTCCAAACGAAGCTCTTGCCTTAACTCTTTTAAATCACTTCTAGTAACAACTGTTGCATCGGCATCCATTTAGGCAATACCTCTGGTAAAAAATGCCACTGCACTAATACCCACTGACATGCATGCAACCATCAAACCTCCCAGACGATTAAATAGCTTACTAGTTAATACATCTGCCATGCAGTTAATTTCTCCTTCCAAATGGGAAACTTTTTTATCCAAAAGATTAAATTTCACATCAAGAAGATCAATTTTCTTATCTAGATGATCAAACTTTTGATCAATTTTTTCATTCAGTTGATCTCTGACTTCGTACAACTCTTTCTTGGTCGCAAAGTCATGTGTGGCATTTAAATTCATGCCCACACCCTCGGCGATGACCTCTGCTTGAGATTGACTGAACCCGACTGCTTGTAATTCTTTTGAGTATTGAAGGGTACTGAATGATGTCATGTTCATACTGTCTCCTCTTAAAACAGAATTTTATAGTTTTTATAAGCAAGAAATCAAATCGACAAAAATAATGGCACACAAACTGTGTGCCATTATTTTTAATACTTTTTTTGGAATTTACTTATTGGATTTACTTCTTGAGTCTTAACTCTGCAGCTCTTGCGTGAGCTTGCAAACCTTCGCCATGCGCCAGGGTGCTGGCGATCTGACCCAACTTCTGCGCGCCTACTTCACTGACTTCGATCATGCTTGAACGCTTGATGAAATCATAAACACCCAAAGGAGATGAGAAACGTGATGTTCTCATCGTTGGTAAAACGTGATTCGGACCTGCGCAATAATCGCCCAACGATTCGCTGGTGTATGGGCCCATGAAAATAGCACCCGCATGACGAATCAACTCTGCCCACTGGCGAGGATTGTCGGCACAAATTTCTAAATGCTCAGCCGCAATTGAATTGGCAATTTCACACGCCTCATGCATGTCTTTGACCAAAATCATCGCGCCGCGATCTTGTAATGATTTTTTAATCACTGCCTGTCTTGGCATCTCTGGCAAAAACTTCAAGATGCTTGCTTGTACTTGATCAATGAATGCTTGACTTGGGCACAACAGAATCGATTGCGCCAACTCATCATGCTCAGCTTGTGAGAACAAATCCATCGCAATCCAATCTGGATTGGTATTGCCATCACACAAAACTAAAATTTCAGAAGGCCCGGCAATCATATCGATGCCGACTGTTCCGAATACGCGACGCTTAGCAGCAGCCACATAAGCATTACCAGGGCCCACAATCTTATCAACCGCTGGAATTGTTTCTGTACCGTAAGCCAAAGCACCCACTGCTTGAGCACCACCAATCGTGAAGGCTCGGTCCACACCGGCGACTGCAGCAGCAGCCAAGACCAAGGGATTACGCACACCATCAGGGGTTGGCACCACCATGATGACTTCACTCACGCCCGCTACTTTTGCAGGAATGGCATTCATCAACACGGATGATGGATAAGCTGCTTTACCACCAGGAACATACAAACCTGCACGATCCAATGGCGTTACTTTTTGACCCAAACGAGTACCGTCTTCATCAGCATAGTCCCAACTATGACAACCTGATTCAATCTTTTGACGCTCGTGATAACTCTTGACTCTGGCAGCGGCGGCTTCTAAAGCTACTCTTTGATCTTTTGGCAAAGACTCAAGCGCTGCCAATAATTCTGCTTTTGTAATTTCTAATGCTTTGATTGAAGATGCTTGCTCTTTAGACAAACGATCAAACTGCTGCGTGTATTCCAAAACAGCTTGGTCACCACGCTTTTTGACATCAGCCAAAATTTTTGCAGCCGCCATATCAATTGCAGCATCATCTGCAGCATCAAAAGCCAATAGCTTTTTGAGCGCTGATGAAAAATCAGCGTCCTGACTATTGAGTTGGCGAACAAGCTTGGTCATGATCAGAGCATCACACTTTTGCAAATGCATCTAATAAAGGTTGCAAATCAGCACGACGTCTCTTGTACGCCGCTTGATTGACCACCAAACGAGAACTGATCTGACTGATCACTTCAACTTCTTTCAATTGATTTGCTTTCAAGGTATTGCCGGTAGACACCAAATCCACAATCGCATCAGCTAAGCCGACCAATGGACCTAACTCCATCGAGCCATATAACTTGATTAAATCGACGTGGACGCCCTTATTGGCAAAGTGCTCACGAGCCTGTTCGACATACTTTGTCACAACTCGCAAACGAGCGCCTTGACGCACGGCGTTCGCATAATCAAATCCTTCACGAACAGCGACTGACATGCGGCACTTGGCAATCCCTAAATCTATTGGCGCATATAAACCATCCATGCCATGTTCCGCCAATACATCGTAACCAGCCACGCCTAAATCAGCAGCACCGTACTGCACATAGGTTGGCACATCGGAGGCTCTGACGATGATCACGCGCAAATTAGGGCTGGACGTTGGCAGTATTAATTTGCGTGAAGTTTCAGGATCTTCAGACACAGTGATGCCAGCCTTTGCCAGCATTGGCAAAGTTTCATCAAAGATACGGCCCTTGGATAAGGCCAATGTAATCATTTTGGACATGGCTCTATTATTTCACGCGAACGATGTTAGCGCCAACTGCGGCTAATTTTTTCTCCATGCGGTCATATCCGCGGTCCAAATGGTAGATACGGTCGACAATGGTTTCGCCCTGAGCGGTCAAGCCCGCAATCACCAAACTGGCAGATGCCCGCAAATCTGTGGCCATCACAATGGCTCCAGATAGGCTTTGCACACCCTCGGTTGTGGCCGTATTGCCCTCAATCACAATATTGGCGCCCAAGCGGTTCAGCTCTTGTACGTGCATGAAGCGATTTTCAAAGATGGTTTCCGTGACCCGCGATGTGCCAGTCGCAATGGCATTCATGGCCATGAACTGGGCCTGCATATCGGTTGGGAAAGCTGGGTACTCAGAAGTCTTAAAGCTCACAGCCTTGGGGCGTTGATTCATGGTCACATGGATCCAATCAGGACCCACCTCAATCTTCAAACCTGCTTCGCGCAATTTATCAATCACCACATCCAAAGTATCAGGACGGGCATTCTTGATCATCAAATCAGCGCCCAACTCACCCATGGCACCAGCCACACACAGGAATGTGCCGGTTTCAATTCGATCAGGAATGATGCTGTGCTCAGCACCGTGCAACGCTTTCACTCCCTTGATGATCAAACGATCAGTGCCAAGACCCTTGATATTTGCACCCATCTTGATCAGCAATTCTGCTAAATCTGTGACCTCTGGTTCACGCGCAGCGTTTTCTAGAACAGTTTCACCCTCAGCCAAAACTGCAGCCATCATCAAGTTTTCTGTACCAGTGACGGTGATCATGTCAGTCAAAATTTTTGCGCCCACCAAAGCCTTTGGATTTTTACCAAACTTCGCTTCAATGTAACCATGCTCAATATGAATATCAGCACCCATGGCTTTCAAGCCCTTGATATGTTGATCCACTGGGCGCGCACCAATCGCGCAACCTCCCGGTAAAGATACTTTGGCGT
>CALMBU010000006.1 GCA_937863045.1 uncultured Polynucleobacter sp.
AACCCTAAGGTTGGCACAGTGAGCCCAGACGTTGCTGGCGCAGTTAAAAACGCTAAAGCAGGTCAAGTTCAATTCCGTGTAGACAAAGCCGGTATCGTTCACGCAACAATCGGCCGTCGTTCATTTGAACCAGGCGCATTGAAAAACAACTTAGTAGCATTGTTGGACGCTTTAACAAAAGCAAAGCCAGCAGCTAGTAAGGGTATTTATTTGAGAAAAGTTGCCGTCAGCAGCACCATGGGTGCTGGTGTGCGCGTCGACCAAAACTCATTGGCTGCTTAATTAGCAGCTAACAAAAGAACTTTGGGTCAAGCAAGGGGCAACCTTTGCTTGAACATCAAAGACCGTTGGTGGGTTAGAGATAACTCTTAATACTAGAAATAGTGCCAGCGCAGATGGCGATCCTGAAAAGATTTCGCCTGTGTGCAACCCCTAACTGGCAACGGTTAGGTTAATAGGAGTTAAACAGTGCCTTTAAATATGGAAGACAAAAAGGCGGTCGTGGCTGAGGTAAGTGCAGAAGTTGCACAAGCTCAAACCATGGTGCTAGCTGAATACCGCGGTATTCCAGTGGGCGAACTGACTTCTCTACGAGCTCAAGCTCGTGCAAATGGTGTTTACCTTCGCGTTATGAAGAACACCTTGGCACGTCGCGCGGTTCAAGGAACGTCGTTCGAATCATTGGCCGGTGAAATGGCTGGTCCGCTTATTTACGGTATCTCCGCAGACCCAGTTGCGTCAGCAAAAGTTTTAAACGACTTTTCAAAGACGCAAGCAGCTTTAGTGATCAAAGCGGGTTCATACAACGGCAAGGTGATGGATGCATCAGCTGTAAAAGCATTGGCATCTATTCCAGGTCGCAATGAACTTATCGCAATGTTACTTGGCGTTATGCAAGCCCCAGTTTCTGGTGCGGCTCGCGTATTGGCAGCGGTTGCAGAAAAGAAAGCTAAAGAAGCTGCGTAATAGCAGTCTCACTTTAATTAACTAAAGAAATTTGAATTAGGAGTTTTAAAAATGGCAGTTACTAAAGACGACATTCTAGAAGCCGTTGGCAATATGTCTGTAATGGACTTGAACGATCTAGTTAAAGCATTTGAAGAGAAGTTTGGTGTATCAGCAGCTGCAATGGCTGTTGCTGCTCCTGGTGCTGGTGGCGGTGCCGCTGCTGGTGCAGCTGAGCAAACAGAGTTCACAGTTGTGTTGGCTGAAGCCGGCGCAAACAAAGTGAGCGTGATTAAAGCTGTTCGCGAAATCACTGGTCTTGGCTTGAAAGAAGCTAAGGACTTGGTTGATGGCGCACCAAAACCAGTTAAAGAAGGTGTTGATAAAGCATCTGCTGAAGACGCTAAGAAGAAGCTTGAAGAAGCTGGCGCTAAGGTCGAACTTAAGTAATTGGTTTGATAGGGCAGCGATGCTGCCCGGTTTGCTTAGAAGGCAAACCAGATATTAAAAAAGTTTGGTATCTGGTTTGCCTTCTGATACGACTGCAGAAGGCAAGTTTGGTCGGGTTGTGCACACGCACACCGTCAGCCATGATTGGTAGAGGCCAATCACCAAATCTCTGCTCAGTCGCTTAAATTCGGAGATGACATGGCTTATAGTTTCACCGAACGCAAGCGTATCCGTAAAAGCTTCGCTAAGCGCCCTAATAATCATCAAGTACCTTACTTGTTGACAACGCAACTTGAGTCTTATGCAAAATTCTTGCAAGAATCAAGAGGCCCTGCTGACCGTTTAAATGAAGGCTTGCAATCTGCATTCACTTCAATATTCCCTATCGTGTCGAACAATGGTTTCGCTCGCATGGAATTCGTTCAGTACAACCTTTCAACTCCACCGTTTGACGTTAAAGAGTGTCAACAACGTGGTTTGACATTCCACTCTGCCTTGCGCGCTAAAGTTCGCTTGATCATCAATGATCGCGAAGCGCCAACAAAAGTTAAAGAAGTGAAAGAGCAAGAAGTCTACATGGGTGAAATTCCTTTGATGACTGATACAGGCTCATTCGTTATTAACGGTACAGAGCGTGTGATTGTTTCTCAGTTGCACCGTTCGCCAGGTGTGTTTTTCGAACACGACAAAGGTAAGACTCACAGCTCAGGAAAATTATTGTTCTCAGCTCGCGTGATCCCTTACCGTGGCTCATGGTTAGATTTTGAATTTGATCCAAAAGATATTTTGTATTTCCGTATTGACCGTCGTCGTAAGATGCCTGTCACTATTTTGCTCAAAGCCATCGGTATGAACGATGAGCAAATTTTGGAAAACTTCTTCGGTTTCGATAATTTCAAACTACAAGCTGCTGGCGCACAAATGAATTTTGTTGCTGAGCGCTTAAAGGGTGAAGTTGCACGATTTGATATCACTGATAAAGCTGGCAATGTTGTTATTGCAAAAGATAAGCGTATCAATGCTAAAAACATTCGTGATCTTGAGGCAGCTAAAACAACAACGATCAATGTTCCTGATGATTATTTGGTTGGTCGCGTTGTTGCTAAAAATATCGTTGATGCTGATACAGGTGAAGTTCTTGCAACTGCTAACGAAGAAATCACAGAAACTCTTTTGGCCAACTTAAGAGAAGCTGGCGTTAAAGAGTTACAAACAATTTACACAAACGACTTAGATCAAGGTTCATTTATTTCGCAGACATTGCGCATTGATGAAACAGCTGATCAGATGGCCGCCCGCATCGCGATTTATCGCATGATGCGTCCTGGTGAGCCACCAACAGAAGATGCTGTTGAGGCTTTGTTCCAAAGATTGTTCTACAACGAAGATACCTATGATCTTTCACGTGTAGGCCGCATGAAAGTAAATAGTCGTTTAAATCGTCCAGTGATGGAAGGTTTGATGGTTCTTTCTAACGAAGACATCTTGGACACCATCAAGTTATTGGTTGACTTAAGAAACGGCAAAGGCGAAGTAGACGACATCGATCACTTAGGTAATCGTCGTGTACGTTGCGTTGGTGAATTGGCAGAAAATCAATTCCGTGCAGGTTTGTCTCGTGTAGAGCGTGCTGTGAAAGAGCGTTTGGGTCAGGCTGAAACAGAAAACTTGATGCCGCATGACTTGATCAACAGCAAGCCGATCTCTTCAGCAATTCGTGAGTTCTTTGGTTCTTCACAGTTGTCACAGTTTATGGATCAAACAAACCCATTGTCAGAAATCACGCACAAGCGTCGTATTTCAGCATTGGGCCCAGGTGGTTTGACACGTGAGCGCGCTGGTTTCGAAGTGCGTGACGTACACCCAACTCACTATGGTCGTGTTTGTCCAATTGAAACACCAGAGGGTCCAAACATTGGTTTGATCAACTCTTTGGCTTTGTTTGCTCGTTTGAATGAGCATGGTTTCTTGGAAACGCCATACCGTAAAGTTGTTAATAGCAAGGTAACTGATCAAGTTGATTATTTGTCAGCTATTGAAGAAGCTAAATATGTGATTGCTCAGGCGAACGCATCAATTGATAAGTCAGGCAAGTTAACTGATGAGTTGGTTTCATCACGTGAAGCTGGCGAAACAATGATGGTCAGCCCAGAGCGCATTCAGTACATTGACGTGGCGCCAAGCCAGATCGTTTCTGCTGCTGCATCACTCGTTCCATTCTTAGAGCACGACGATGCTAACCGTGCCTTGATGGGTGCGAACATGCAACGTCAGGCGGTACCATGTTTGCGCGCAACGAAGCCATTAGTAGGTACTGGCTTAGAGCGCACAGTGGCCGTTGACTCAGGTACTGTCGTAATGGCAACTCGTGGTGGTAAGGTTGATTACGCTGATGCTAACCGTATCGTGATTCGTGTGAATGACGAAGAAACTGCGGCTGGCGAAGTGGGTGTTGATATTTACAACCTCATCAAGTACACACGTTCAAACCAAAACACCAACATCAATCAGCGCCCAATCGTTAAGGTTGGTGACATCGTTGATCGCGGCGACGTGATTGCTGATGGCGCATCAACTGATTTGGGTGAGTTGGCTTTGGGTCAAAACATGGTTGTTGCGTTTATGCCATGGAACGGCTACAACTTCGAAGACTCAATTTTGATCTCTGAAAAAGTGGTTGCTGATGATCGCTACACATCAATTCACATTGAAGAATTGTCTGTGGTTGCTCGTGACACCAAGTTGGGCCCTGAAGAAATCACACGCGACATCTCAAACTTGGCTGAAACACAGTTGAGCCGTTTAGATGAAAGCGGTATTACTTATATTGGTGCTGAAGTTGAAGCGGGTGACGTATTGGTTGGTAAGGTAACGCCTAAGGGTGAAACACAGCTGACCCCAGAAGAAAAACTTTTGCGCGCCATTTTTGGCGAAAAAGCTTCTGACGTTAAAGACACTTCATTGCGCGTACCTTCAGGTATGACAGGTACAGTGATTGACGTCCAGGTGTTTACACGCGAGGGTATCGAGCGTGATGCACGCGCACAGTCAATCATTGATGAAGAGCTTAAGCGTTATCGCTTGGATTTAAATGACCAGTTGCGCATTGTTGAAGGTGACGCATTCAGTCGTTTAGAAAAACTATTGTTGAATAAAGTAGCCAATGGCGGACCTAAGAAGTTGGCAAAAGGCACAAAGATCGCTAAAGATTACTTAGCGGATCTTGAGAAATATCATTGGTTTGATATTCGCCCTGCCGATGAAGATGTTGCTGCTCAATTAGAGGCTATTAAAGAAGCTATTGAAGCTAAGCGCACACAGTTCGACCAAGACTTTGAAGAGAAGCGCAAGAAGTTAACTCAAGGTGATGAGTTGGCTCCAGGCGTGATCAAGATGGTCAAGGTTTACTTGGCAGTTAAGCGTCGCTTGCAGCCTGGTGACAAGATGGCTGGTCGTCACGGTAACAAGGGTGTGGTATCAAAGATCACCCCAGTAGAAGATATGCCTTACATGGCTGATGGCTCACCTGTTGATATCGTGTTGAACCCATTGGGCGTTCCATCACGTATGAACGTTGGACAGATTCTTGAGGTTCACTTAGGTTGGGCTGCGCTGGGTATTGGTAAGCGCATTCAAGAAATGCTAAAGGCTCAAGCTAAAGCAGAGCAATTACGCAAGTTCTTGAAGCAGCTATACAACGAAACTGGCCGCGTAGAAGACTTAGACAGCTTCACAGACGAGCAAATTTTTGAGTTAGCAAATAACTTGAGAGATGGTGCTCCATTTGCAACACCGGTCTTTGATGGTGCAACAGAGGGTGAAATTGCCAAGATGTTAGAAATGGCATACCCAGCAGAAGTTGCGAAGAATCTATCAATGACTCCTTCACGTCAACAAATCACTTTGTTTGACGGAAGAACAGGTGAAGCGTTTGAAAGATCTGTAACAGTTGGTGTGATGCACGTCTTGAAACTTCACCACTTGGTGGATGACAAGATGCACGCTCGTTCTACAGGCCCTTACTCATTAGTAACGCAGCAGCCATTGGGCGGTAAAGCTCAATTCGGTGGTCAGCGTTTCGGTGAGATGGAAGTTTGGGCTTTGGAAGCCTATGGCGCATCTTATGTGTTGCAGGAAATGCTCACAGTTAAGTCAGATGACGTTAACGGCAGAACCAAAGTTTACGAAAACATCGTCAAGGGTGAGCACAGCATTGATGCTGGCATGCCTGAGTCCTTTAACGTGCTGGTAAAAGAAATCCGCTCGTTAGGTATCGATATCGACATGGAGCGCAGCTAATATGAAAGCATTGCTAGATCTATTTAAGCAGACGCATGGCGAAGAGCAGTTTGACGCCATTAAGATTGGTTTGGCTTCACCAGAAAAGATCCGTTCTTGGTCTTTTGGTGAGGTTCGTAAACCAGAAACTATTAACTACCGTACTTTTAAGCCTGAGCGCGATGGTCTTTTCTGTGCCAAGATTTTTGGCCCAATCAAAGATTACGAGTGCTTATGCGGTAAGTACAAGCGCCTAAAGTATCGCGGTGTGATTTGCGAGAAGTGCGGCGTTGAAGTGACCTTGGCCAAAGTGCGTCGTGAGCGCATGGGCCATATTGAATTAGCAGCCCCTGTTGCACACATTTGGTTCTTGAAATCATTGCCATCTCGTTTAGGCATGGTTTTGGATATGACCTTGCGTGATATCGAGCGCGTTTTGTATTTCGAAGCATATGTGATTGTTGATCCAGGTTTAACGCCTGAAGGCGCAATGCGCCGTGGTCAGATCATGTCTGAGGACGAGTACTACGCCAAGCTAGAAGAGTTTGGTGACGGTGCGTTCACAGCCATCATGGGTGCTGAAGGCGTTCGTGAATTACTTCGCTCAATCGACATCGATCGTGAAGTTGAAGTATTGCGCGCTGATTTGAAAGCAACTGGCAGTGAAGCAAAAATTAAGAAGTTTGCTAAGCGTCTAAAAGTTCTTGAGGCATTCCAGCGCTCTGGCATCAAGCCTGACTGGATGATCTTGGAAGTGTTGCCAGTATTGCCACCTGAATTGCGCCCATTGGTGCCATTGGATGGCGGTCGTTTTGCAACATCAGACTTGAACGATTTGTATCGTCGCGTGATCAACCGTAACAACCGCTTGAAGCGTTTGTTAGAGTTGCGCGCACCAGAAATCATCGTGCGTAACGAAAAGCGCATGCTGCAAGAAGCAGTTGACTCACTATTGGATAACGGTCGTCGCGGTAAAGCAATGACTGGTGCCAATAAGCGTCCATTGAAGTCTTTGGCAGAGATGATCAAAGGTAAGGGTGGCCGCTTCCGTCAAAACTTGTTAGGTAAGCGTGTTGACTACTCTGGTCGTTCAGTGATCGTGGTTGGTCCAACATTGAAGTTACATCAGTGCGGTTTGCCAAAATTGATGGCCCTTGAACTATTCAAGCCATTCATTTTCAACAAGCTTGAAACATTGGGTATTGCTACAACAATCAAAGCTGCTAAGAAAGAAGTAGAAAACCAGACACCAATCGTTTGGGACATCTTAGAAGAAGTGATTCGTGAGCATCCAGTGATGTTGAACCGTGCGCCAACATTGCACCGCTTAGGTATCCAAGCGTTTGAGCCAATGTTGATCGAAGGTAAAGCTATTCAGTTGCACCCACTCGTTTGCGCGGCATTCAACGCCGACTTCGACGGTGACCAAATGGCTGTTCACGTTCCATTGTCTTTGGAAGCTCAGATGGAGGCTCGCACATTGATGTTGGCTTCAAACAACATCTTGTTCCCAGCCAACGGTGAACCTTCTATTGTTCCATCTCAAGATATCGTTTTGGGCTTGTACTACACAACACGCGAGGCTATCAATGCCAAGGGTGAGGGTATGACATTTGCCGATATCAGTGAAGTGATCCGTGCATACGAAAACAAACAAGTTGAGTTGGCTACACGCATTGCAGTTCGTATCACTGAATATGATTTGGTTGATAAGGCAGCAGAAGGCGACGCACGTTTTGCCAAGAAAGTGACTTTGCGTCACACAACAGTTGGTCGTGCGATGTTGTCAGAGATTTTGCCTAAGGGCATGTCATTCGACAGCATTAATAAAGCGCTGAAGAAGAAAGAAATTTCTCGCTTGATTAACTTGTCATTCCGTCGTTGTGGTTTAAGAGAAACGGTTATTTTTGCTGACAAACTATTGCAGTCTGGTTTCCGTTTAGCAACACGTGCTGGTATCTCAATTGCGATTGACGACATGTTGATTCCAGCTCAGAAAGAAACAATCATTGCAGAAGCCGCTGGCAAAGTTAAAGAGTATGACAAGCAATTTATGTCAGGCTTGGTAACTAACCAAGAGCGTTATAACAACGTGGTTGATATTTGGGGTGCTGCTGGTGATCAGGTCGGTAAGGCCATGATGGAGCAGTTGTCACAAGAAAACGTTGTTGATCGTCACGGCAAAACAGTTAAGCAAGAATCTTTCAATGCTATTTACATGATGGCTGACTCTGGTGCGCGAGGTTCTGCTGCTCAGATTCGTCAGTTAGCGGGTATGCGTGGCTTGATGGCTAAGCCAGATGGCTCAATCATTGAAACACCAATTACTGCTAACTTCCGTGAAGGTTTGAACGTTCTTCAGTACTTCATCTCAACACACGGCGCTCGTAAAGGTTTGGCTGACACTGCATTGAAGACAGCTAACTCAGGTTACTTGACACGTCGTTTGGTGGATGTGACTCAAGACTTGGTCGTGCTTGATGATGATTGCGGTACAACAAATGGCGTTTCTATGAAAGCCTTGGTTGAGGGTGGTGAGGTTATCGAACCGTTGAGCGATCGTATCTTGGGTCGCGTGTGTATCGGTGATGTTGTTAATCCAGACACACAAGAAACCATCATCGTTGATGGCACCATGTTGACAGAAGATGACGTTGAGTTAATTGACTCATTGGGCATTGATGAAGTCAAGGTTCGTACCCCATTGTCATGTGCAACACGTTTTGGTTTGTGCGCGAAGTGTTATGGCCGTGACTTAGGTCGTGGCACGATGGTGAACTCTGGTGAGGCAGTTGGTGTGATTGCTGCTCAATCAATTGGTGAGCCAGGCACACAGTTAACAATGCGTACATTCCACATCGGTGGTGCTGCGTCACGTGCTGCAGTTGCGAATAACGTTGAAGCAAAATCAAACGGTATTTTGCGATTCACGCCAACCATGCGTTTTGTAAAAAATGCTAAAGGTGAGCAGATTGTTATCTCTCGCTCAGGCGAAGCGTTGATCACGGATGACAACAGTCGTGAGCGTGAGCGTCACAAGATTCCATACGGCGCAACATTGACGCTTAAAGAAGGTGCCACCATCAAGGCGGGCGCAACTTTGGCAACTTGGGATCCGTTGACTCGTCCGATCATTACTGAGTACTCAGGCGTGGTTCGCTTTGAAAACGTTGAAGAGGGTGTAACAGTTGCTAAGCAGGTTGACGAAGTCACTGGCTTGTCTACTTTGGTGGTGATTGATGGTAAGCGTCGCAGTGCGGCATCAAAGGGTGTTCGCCCAATGATCCGCTTATACGATGCTGCTGGCGCTGAAGTTCTCATCGCTGGTACAGATCACCCAGTAACCATTGGTTTGCAAGTGGGCGCCTTGATCACTGTGAAAGACGGTCAAACAGTTCACGTTGGTGAAGTGTTGGCGCGTATTCCAATCGAAGCGCAAAAGACTCGCGACATCACGGGTGGTTTGCCACGTGTGGCAGAACTATTCGAAGCTCGTTCACCAAAAGATGCAGCGATCTTAGCGAAAGTAACAGGTACTGTTTCTTTCGGTAAAGAAACCAAAGGTAAGCAACGTCTGGTCATCACTGATATGGACGGCGAATCTCATGAGTTCTTGATTCCGAAAGAAAAACAAATCTTGGTTCACGATGGTCAAGTTGTGAACAAGGGTGAAATGATTGTTGAGGGCCCTGCTGATCCACACGACATCCTTCGCTTGAAGGGTATTGAAGAATTGGCAACCTACATCGTTGATGAAGTTCAGGACGTTTATCGTTTGCAAGGCGTGAAGATTAACGACAAGCACATTGAAGTGATTGTTCGTCAGATGTTACGCCGCGTTCAGATTACGGATGCAGCCGATACGAAATTCATCACCGGTGAACAAGTTGAAAGATCAGACATGTTGGATGAAAACGACCGCATGATTGCGGAAGGTAAGCGTCCAGCGTTGTATGACAACGTTCTATTGGGTATTACAAAAGCGTCATTGTCTACAGACAGCTTCATTTCTGCTGCTTCCTTCCAGGAAACAACCAGAGTTCTTACTGAAGCCGCCATCATGGGCAAAGTTGACACGCTTCGTGGCCTCAAAGAAAACGTCATTATTGGTCGCCTCATCCCTGCCGGTACCGGTTTGGCCTACCGTCGCGCACGTAAAGTACGCGAACAGTTGGACCGTGAACGCGCAGAAATGATCGCTGCTGAAGAGGCTAAATCTGAAGAAATCGTGGATTTAGAACCTACAGGAGAGGCTGAATAAGGCCAAAAAGGACAAAATAGACCTAAAAAGTCAGCTTTTGCCGTCTTGACGGCAGGAGCTGACCGGTCTAGAATGTCGAGTTCTTCGCAAACCGCAGAATTTTCTGCTTTGAAAGTAAGCTATGCCAACAATTAATCAATTACTCAGAAGTCCCCGTACTTCTGAGGTCGTAAAAAGTAAGAGCCCTGCGCTTGAGAACTGTCCTCAGCGCCGTGGCGTATGTACTCGCGTATATACAACTACTCCAAAAAAGCCTAACTCGGCTTTGCGTAAAGTAGCCAAGGTACGCTTGACCAATGGATTTGAAGTGATTTCCTACATCGGTGGTGAAGGCCACAATTTGCAGGAACACTCAGTGGTTCTTATCCGCGGTGGTCGTGTGAAAGACTTGCCAGGTGTGCGTTATCACATCGTGCGTGGTTCACTTGACTTGCAAGGCGTTAAAGACCGTAAGCAATCTCGCTCCAAGTATGGTGCGAAGCGCGCTAAGAAAGCTTAATCGCTTTTTTACGCAAGTAGCAAGCTCAATTGGAGCTTGCTAAGTAAGTGGTTACTTCGGATCAATTGTGATCTAGTTGAGTAGCTTTGAGGAATGGTCCTCTAACTGAATAAAATTAGGAGTTGTAATGCCGCGTCGTCGCGAAGTACCCAAGCGTGAAATTCTTCCGGATCCAAAATTTGGAAACGTTGAAGTTGCTAAATTCATGAACGTTTTGATGTTGGATGGTAAAAAATCCGTTGCAGAACGTATCGTTTATGGCGCTTTCGAGCACATCGAAAAGAAAGCCAATAAAGAACCCCTAGAAGTATTTTCAATCGCCATGGGCAACGTTAAGCCTGTGGTTGAGGTGAAGAGCCGTCGTGTTGGTGGTGCCAACTATCAGGTGCCAGTAGAAGTTCGTCCATCACGTCGTTTGGCTTTGGCTATGCGTTGGTTGCGTGAAGCAGCCAAGAAGCGTGGCGAAAAATCAATGGCTCAGCGTCTTGCTAATGAATTGATCGAGGCGTCTGAAGGACGTGGCGGTGCGATGAAGAAGCGTGATGAAGTTCACCGTATGGCAGAAGCTAACAAAGCTTTCTCTCATTTCCGTTTCTAACAGCTCAGAAAAGACGAGGATAAAGTGGCACGTAAAACCCCTATTGAGCGTTATCGTAATATTGGTATTTCTGCGCACATTGACGCAGGAAAAACGACAACAACAGAACGTATTTTGTTTTACACCGGCGTTAATCACAAGATTGGCGAAGTTCATGATGGCGCGGCCACCATGGACTGGATGGAGCAAGAGCAAGAGCGTGGTATCACCATTACTTCAGCGGCA
The DNA here is from genome assembly GCA_937863045.1 of uncultured Polynucleobacter sp. GTDB lineage: Bacteria > Pseudomonadota > Gammaproteobacteria > Burkholderiales > Burkholderiaceae > Polynucleobacter. The sequence continues at coordinate 11,257 of CALMBU010000006.1, forward strand.
ACAACTGCCTTCTGGAAGGGTATGGCTGGTAACTACGCAGAGCACCGCGTTAACATCATTGATACACCAGGCCACGTAGACTTCACGATTGAAGTTGAGCGCTCAATGCGCGTGTTGGACGGTGCTTGTATGGTTTACTGTGCTGTGGGTGGTGTTCAGCCACAATCAGAAACAGTATGGCGTCAAGCAAATAAATACAAAGTTCCTCGTTTAGCGTTTGTGAACAAGATGGACCGTACTGGTGCCAACTTCTTCAAGGTTTACGATCAAATGCGCGCGCGTTTGAAGGCAAACCCAATCGCGATTCAAATTCCAATTGGTGCTGAAGAAAACTTCAAAGGTGTTGTTGATCTAGTGAAGATGAAGGCTATCTTCTGGGACGAAGCATCACAAGGCACTAAATTTACATACGAAGACATTCCTGCAGAATTACAAGCAAGTGCAGAAGAGTGGCGCGAGAAAATGGTTGAAGCAGCAGCTGAGTCATCAGAAGATTTGATGAACAAGTATTTGGGCGGCGAAGCTTTAACTGAAGAAGAAATTAAAAAAGCATTGCGTGTACGTACGATTGCCAGTGAAATTGTTCCAATGATGTGCGGTACTGCATTTAAGAACAAAGGCGTTCAAGCGATGTTGGATGCTGTGATCGATTACATGCCTTCACCAATCGACATTCCGCCTGTAACAGGCGAATTGGAAGACGGTACTCAAGGTGAGCGTAGAGCTGCGGATGATGAGAAATTCTCAGCATTGGCATTCAAGATCATGACAGACCCATTCGTTGGTCAGCTAATTTTCTTCCGCGTTTATTCTGGTGTTGTTAAATCAGGTGACACCGTTTACAACCCGATCAAAGGTAAGAAAGAGCGTCTAGGTCGTATTCTTCAGATGCACGCTAACCAACGTGAAGAAATTAAAGAAGTTCATGCTGGCGATATCGCTGCTGCGGTTGGTTTGAAAGAAGCAACAACAGGTGAAACTCTTTGTGATCCAGACAGCGTGATTGTTTTGGAGCGCATGGTATTCCCAGAGCCAGTGATTTCTCAAGCGGTTGAGCCAAAAACAAAGGCTGACCAAGAGAAGATGGGCTTGGCATTGAATCGTTTAGCACAAGAAGATCCTTCATTCCGCGTTAAGACTGACGAAGAATCTGGCCAAACAATTATTTCCGGTATGGGCGAATTGCACTTGGAAATTTTGGTTGACCGCATGAAGCGTGAGTTTGGTGTTGAAGCAACAGTGGGTAAGCCACAGGTTGCATACCGCGAAACAATCCGCAAAGTTTGCGAAGAAGTTGAAGGCAAGTTTGTTAAGCAGTCTGGTGGTCGTGGTCAGTACGGTCACGTTGTGTTGAAGTTAGAGCCACAAGAGCCAGGCAAAGGTTTTGAGTTCGTTGACGCTATCAAGGGTGGTGTGGTTCCTCGTGAATACATCCCTGCGGTAGACAAAGGTATTCAAGAAACATTGAACAACGGTGTATTGGCTGGATATCCAGTGGTAGACATCAAAGCAACATTGTTCTTTGGTTCATACCATGATGTTGACTCAAATGAGAATGCTTTCAGAATGGCCGGTTCAATGGCGTTCAAAGAAGGTATGCGCAGAGCAAGCCCAGTGTTGTTGGAGCCAATGATGTCTGTAGAAGTAGAGACACCAGAAGACTTCATGGGTAACGTGATGGGTGACTTATCTTCACGTCGCGGAATTTTGCAGGGTATGGATGACATTCCTGGTGGTGGCAAGATTGTTCGCGCTGAAGTGCCTTTGGCTGAGATGTTTGGTTATTCAACAGGTTTACGTTCATTGACTCAAGGTCGTGCAACTTACACCATGGAATTCAAACATTATTCTGAGGCTCCAAAGAACGTGGCTGATGCAGTGATTGCTGCAAAGTCTAAGTAATTTTAATTAACAATTATTTGAATTAGAGGCTGAAAAATGGCAAAAGAGAAATTTGAGCGGACAAAACCGCACGTAAACGT
>CALMBU010000007.1 GCA_937863045.1 uncultured Polynucleobacter sp.
ACCCCCTGGTCCCAAACCAGGTGCGCTACCAGACTGCGCCACACTCCGACTAAGAACAATATTGTAACCTACGGGCAGTTTGTTGGCAAATTCTGAGGCTTGGCCAGGCCCTAGAATTGCGGCTTTATCACGCTAAAACCTCGCATCATCAAGGGTTTAGGGGACGGGTGTTAGGGGTTCAGTCCTGTTTGAGTCAATCTAAATAATTCTTTGCTTGGGGAACACCAAACTGAACTGACTACCCACACCCACAGTGGATTGAATCTTTAGCTCGCCCTGGTGGCGAATGATGACGTGGTTCACAATCGCCATACCCAGTCCAGTTCCGCCAGTATCTCTTGATCTACTTCGATCCACTCGATAAAAACGCTCAGTTAATCGGGGAATGTGCTCGGCCGCAATACCTTGACCTGTGTCACTGACCATCAGCTCTGCCTCATCTCCAGCATCTTTCCAGGTCACCGTGATAGTGCCGCCCTCTGGGGTGTAACGAACTGCGTTTGAGAGTAGATTGCCAAATGCAGAGTGCAGCTCAAGCTCATCACCTGTGACGTTCTTAGTAGAGGAATGATCAAATTTGAAAGTGTGCTTGCCTTTGGAGAGACCTTCGGCTTCCAATTTCAATTGAGTCATCATGTCTGACATATTGACCACCTGTGATACAGGAGGCTCTGGATTGCCCTCTAATTTCGCCAAGGTCAATAAATCTTCTACAAGTGTCTTCATTTGACCCGCTTGCATGGCCATCAAATCCAAATAACGACGTTGGTCTTCTTTACTTAAATCAAGCTCCGTTAAGGTTTCTAAAAAACCCGTTAAAACGGTCAAAGGAGTTTTAAGTTCGTGAGAAACGTTGGCCACAAAGTCTCGACGCATTGCATCGGTTTTTTCTACCTGAGAAACGTCTTGAGAAAGAATTAACTTTTGCTTGTCCCCATAAGGGAATATCTGGACATCCAAGGTGAATTGCTCAAAGTTACCCATGCTTGTCAGCCTGACTGGATCGCGGTAGTTTTGCCTAACGATGTATTGCACAAAGGTTGGCTTTCTGAGGATATGGGTGATTCTTTGCATGGCATCACGCTTGGCATTCAAGCCAAAGTGCTCTTCTGCAATCGCATTGCACCATTCCACTTGATCATCTTCATTGAGCATGACCACGCCATTGGGTGAAGCTTGAATGGCCTGAATAAAACGCTGGTGCTGCTGACCCACCTCGAGCACTTGATCACGCCAACTTTTAACCAATTTGTGAAAGCGATAGTAGATTTCACCCCAAGCACCGAACGCTCTGGGCACCTCATCGTAAGTGGGTGAAAGCAATAATTCTGTCAATTTTGCAGAATGCCACAGCTGGTACACCAAGACCAAGCCCAAGCAAATAACTGCTGTGATCCAAGCTGCTCGTTCTGAAAATATCACCCCAATGACCCATGAAAAGATCAGGATTATCACAGCAAGGGTTATTAAACGGGTACGCAAAGACAGCATGTGGTGAATCTTAACAAACCTTGAAGAATGATCGGATTATTGAATGGTAAAGAAAAGATTTCTAAGAGCTTATGCCTTAGATCGGCTAGCTAACCGGGCTTTTGCTTAGACGATAGCCACTGCCACGCACAGTCTCAATAAAACTGTGACAGTTAGTAGGTGCTAAGGCTGCGCGCAAGCGTTTGATATGAACATCCACGGTTCTTTCTTCAACAAACACATGGTCGCCCCAAACTTTATCGAGCAATTGACTTCGAGAATGCACGCGCTCAGGATGAGTCATGAGAAAGTGGAGTAATTTGAATTCGGTTGGCCCCAAATCAATTGATACTTCAATGCCATCTTGAGTGGCCATGACTCGATGAGACACTGGATCTAATTTGAGTTGGTTGATTTGCACCAAATCATCAGCCAATTGTGGAGAGCGCCTTCTTAAAACGGCACGAACGCGGGCCACCAACTCTTTGGGCGAGAACGGCTTGGTGACATAGTCATCAGCGCCAGCCTCAAGACCAGCAATCTTATCCATTTCATCGCTGCGTGCAGTCAATAAAATGATAGGAATGTCTTTGGTGCGCTCATGACTGCGCAATTGTTTTGCGAACTGAACTCCGGACTGCCCAGGCAGCATCCAATCAAGAATCACCAAATCTGGAAGAACCTCTTTAATTAGCTGAGAGGCCTGCTCTGTTTGAAAAGCTCTGACTGGCAGAAAGCCGGCGTGGCTTAGATTGACAGCAATCAGCTCAGCAATCGATGGCTCATCTTCAACAATCAGAATGCTGCTGGCCATGGATTAGCTATTGGCTTCTTTCGTTAACTCATCATGAGGGATATGTCGTACATCAGTACCCTTCACGATATAGATCACGAATTCAGCGATGTTTTTAGCGTGATCACCAATGCGCTCGACGGCTTTAGCGATTGATAACATGTCTAAGCCAACAGAGATGGTTCTTGGATCTTCTGCCATATAGCTGGTGAGCTTACGCACAAATGCACGGAACTCTTCGTCAATTTGTTTGTCTTCACTGACCACTTCAGCAGCAACCTTGGTATCTAGACGTGCAAAGCAATCCAAACTACGGCGCAATAGGGAAACGGCCATCTGACCTGCTAATCTGATTTCAGCAGTGTTGATTCCGTGAGAGGCACTGTCTTCCATGATGTGCTTTGTTCTTCTGGCAATACGGTCTGCCTCATCACCAGCACGCTCTAAGTTCGTGATAGCTTTAGAAATGGCCATGACCAAACGCAAATCTCTGGCCGTTGGTTGGCGACGAGCGATCAACTCAGTACAAGCTGAGTCAATCATGATTTCGAAATCATTGACTTCTCGCTCGCGCGAGATCACCTGATTAGCCAAATCAGCATCTAGCTGAGCAAATGCTTTCATGGCCATTGAAACTTGTGACTCAACCAAGCCACCCATTTCAAGAAGCTTTCCAGACACTGAATTCAAATCAGCATCAAATTGCGAGGATAAGTGTTTATCTAACATTTAAGTCTCCTAATTCTGTATTAACCAAAACGACCGGTGATGTAATCTTCAGTTTCTTTGCGTTTTGGCTTGATGAATAATTCATCGGTCTTGCCAAATTCCATCATCTCACCCAAGTACATATACGCTGTAAAGTCAGATACGCGAGCGGCTTGTTGCATGTTATGCGTCACAATAGCAATCGTATAGTCTTTTTTGAGTTCGTGTACTAACTCCTCTACTTTTGCGGTGGAGATTGGGTCTAAAGCAGAGGTTGGCTCATCAAGCAAGAGTATCGATGGCTTAACGGCCACCCCTCTGGCAATGCACAAACGCTGCTGTTGACCGCCGGACAATGACAAACCACTTTGAGTGAGCTTGTCTTTTACCTCGCCCCACAAAGCTGCTTTTGTCAAAGACCACTCAACACGCTCATCCATTTCAGCGCGTGACAATGATTCATACAACTTCACACCAAAGGCAATGTTGTCGTAAATAGACATTGGGAATGGTGTTGGCTTTTGGAAAATCATGCCGATGCGTGAGCGCAATAAGTTCAAGTCTTGTTTTGGATCTAAGATATTTTTGCCATAGAAATTGATCTCACCTTCAGCACGCTGACCAGGGTAAAGGTCATACATACGATTCAAAGTTCTGAGCAAGGTTGATTTACCGCAACCTGATGGTCCAATGAAGGCCGTGACATGCTTCTCAGCAATATTCAAATTGATGTTCTTCAAGCCTTGAAATGAGCCATAGAAGAAATTAAGATTTTTAACTTCTAAGGCGTATTTCAATTCAACCGGGTTTGTATTAATTGCTTCAATCATTTTTTTCCTTTGATACTTTCATCAAATATATTTATCTTTAGCCCTTGGCTTTTGCTCTGAAAACCACACGTGTCAGGATGTTCAAACCTAAAACCACGAAGGTGATGAGCAAAGCACCGCCCCACGCCAAATCAACCCAGTTGTCATAGGGGCTCATAGCAAACTGGAAAATCACCACTGGTAAGTTTGCCATTGGAGCATTCATATTGGTTGAGAAGAACTGGTTATTCAAAGCTGTAAAGAGCAATGGTGCAGTTTCACCACTGACGCGAGCCAAGGCTAACAAGATACCAGTGATCACACCACTCTTAGCAGCTGTCAAAGTGACCGAAAAAGCCACCTTCCACTTTGGAGCGCCCAAGGCATAGGCGGCCTCTCTTAAGCTACCAGGGACTAATTGCAACATATTTTCTGTGGTTCTCACCACCACAGGGATTGCAATCAAGGTCAAAGCAATCGTACCAGCCCATCCCGAGAAGTGCTTAACTTGAGCGACCAAAACAGCGTACACAAACAATCCAATCACAATTGATGGCGCAGACAACATGATGTCATTCACGAAACGAGTGATCGAGGCAATCTTACTTTTGCCACCATATTCTGATAGGTAGATACCAGCCATCACGCCAATCGGAGTACTGATCAAAGTGCAGCTGAGCACAATCATTAAACTGCCCACAATCGCATTGGCCAAACCACCACCCTCAGAACCTGGGGCTGGCGTACTTTGCGTGAACATATTCCAGTCAATCGCTGAGAATCCCTTGATAAACAGAACGCTCAAGATCCATAACAAGAAAATCATGCCAAGTGCCATGGCAAACATGGACAAGGTCAAACCCAGCCAATTAGAACGGCGACGTTTGTTGTAAATAGTTTGATTAAAGTTAGAGTTATTGATCATGTCTTTTTACCCTGCGCAGCTTCCATGCGAGCTAACATGATTTTGGCAATCGCCAACACAATAAAAGTAATCGCAAACAAGGCAAGGCCTAGTGCAAATAATGATGAGTAATGCAGTCCTGGTTCAGCTTCACCAAACTCATTGGCCAAGGTGGAAGCAATTGAATTGCCTGGTGAGAACAATGAAGTGCTTAATTTGTGTGCATTACCAATCACAAAGGTCACCGCCATGGTCTCACCCAAGGCGCGACCAAGACCCAACATGATGCCGCCAATTACACCTGTTTTTGTGTAAGGCAAAACAATCTTGTTCACCACTTCCCAAGTCGTACAACCAATGCCGTAGGCAGATTCTTTTAATACTGGCGGCACAATTTCAAATACGTCACGCATCACAGAAGCAATGAATGGCAAAACCATCATGGCCAAAATTAATCCGGCACATAAAATACCAATGCCATTAAATGCACCTGCGAATAAGTATTCAAGGATGGGTATCTGACCCAAAGAACCTGCCAAGGCTGGCTGAACGTACTCAGCAAACAAAGGGGCAAAAATGAATAAGCCAAACATGCCATAAATGATTGAAGGTACAGCGGCCAATAACTCAACCGCAGTTCCAAGTGGACGTCTCAATGGGGCTGGACATGTTTCAGTTAAGAAAACGGCAATACCAAAACTAAGAGGTACCGCAATGATCAGAGCAATCAATGCTGTGACAACGGTACCAAAAACAGCAATCAGGCCGCCAAATTGACCGTTGATGATGTCCCATTCAACCGTGAAGAAAAATCCCAGGCCAAATGCACTGAGAGCGGGCCATGCATTCACAACCAAAGAAATGATGATGCCTATCAGAGCAACTAGCACCTGTCTCTTATACACATCTCCGAGCCCACGAGACAGGCAGAAATCTC
>CALMBU010000008.1 GCA_937863045.1 uncultured Polynucleobacter sp.
AAGAGCCAGTGGATACAGTGACCTGTATCTTTTTACCAAGGGTGGATTTTCAGACGCAGAAGTCAGCGTGGTTCACAGCCTTGGATGAGACTGCGATGGCTGTGCGCATAGACCCCATCGATAGAACTCATTTGCCGAATTGGATTGCGACCAGATTAAAAAAACAAAAACAGCAGGTTGAGGTAGGTGAACCTGGTCAACGTGCCTTGCAATTCATGGCCAATCAAATCGAAGGTAATTTGATCGCAGCTCATCAAGAAGTTCAGAAGTTGGGTTTGTTATATCCAGAGGGAACCCTCACAGAAGAGAACATCCGTGATGCTGTTTTGAATGTTGCTAGATATGATGTTTTTCAATTAACTGAATCATTATTGGCGGGTGATTTGGCGCGTTTTAATCGCATGGTGGATGGTCTAGAGGGTGAGGGTGAAGCTTTGGTACTCATTCTTTGGACAGTCACTGAAGAAGTGCGACTCCTCAATCGTCTGCGTCAGGCGGTTGATCGTGGTGACAATTTACAAATGCTCATGAAGATGAATCGTGTGTGGGGCAATAAAGAGCGTTTGATTCCTCAAGCACTTCAAAGATTGAGTGCTGATCGTTTACAAAAAGCCTTGATGGTGACCAGTGGTCTTGATCAGCAATCCAAGGGATTGCAAATCCGCAAAGGTGCGGGTCCTATCCTAGAAAAATTACCAGGCGATCCTTGGGATGGTTTGAGGATGTTGGGGCGCTTATTTGTTTAGTTTGACGATAAACGCAAACTCGCTTTAACGACTGATTCAACCATTCATTCAATAGAGAATCTAGCTGAGACGATACCAGGCGCCTCGTCCTTCCCCATGTTTCACCAATCTGCCATCCTGAATCAGTTTGCGAATGTGCTCTTTGAGGGTATTCCTATTAGACCCAGTCGCCTGGATTGCATCAGCCATGGTGACTCTTCCATGCTCGCGTGCAAGTTCAATGATGATCAATGCGTGCCCTGGAAGTGGAGCTAGTATCAGATGCTCTCGCTCAACTTTTTTCTCTAAACGTTGTACTTGTTCTGCAAGAGATTTCATGAAAAATGTTAACCAAGGTTCCCAGTGAGGCTTGGGCATCCTGATCGTGCCTTGTGTTTGTCGTAAGGCCAAGTAATAGGCTTCTTTATTTAATTCAATGATGCTTTCAAGTGAGCTATAGGGCACGTAGGCATAGCCTGCTTGAAGTAAAAGTAGAGTTGTTAAAGCGCGACTTAGACGACCATTACCATCCTGAAATGGATGAATCTCTAAAAAGACAACAACAAATATTGCAATGACAATTAATGGATGAAGTTGTTTGGTTTTCCGCATTTCTTCTACCCAATCAATTAATTCAGTCATCAGGCGCGGGGTATCAAATGGCGAGGCAGTATTAAAAACAATACCTATTTGTTGTCCTTCAGCATTAAAGGCAGCAACGCTATTGGTATTGGTTTTATAGTTACCTCGATGCCATACATCTTTTTCACTGTGACGCAGCAGAATTTGATGTAATTGTTTGATATGGTTTTCAGTGAACGGAATATTGATCCAAGAGCTAAAAATCAAATCCATGAGTTCGGCATAGCCGGCTACTTCTTGTGTGTCGCGAGATTCAAAAGATTTAATTTCTAGATTTGAGAGTAATTTTTCAACTTCTCGATCTGAAAGTTTGCTACCTTCAATGCGGGTCGAAGAGCCAATACTTTCAATGGTGGCTACTTTACGCAAAGCTAAGAGCCTATCTGGGGCCAGAGTTCCTAGGGCGCGCCAAGCCCCTTTGAATTCATCAATTTGACTGATGAGGTTCAAGAGCTCATTTTTGATGACAAGGTCGTTGGTATTGAACATTTTT
>CALMBU010000009.1 GCA_937863045.1 uncultured Polynucleobacter sp.
AGCTTTAGCATGCCTGTGAATGGTTAATGACTAAGTCATTAAGAAAATATAGATAAGTTAAAAAAATAATCTATCTAAAACAAAGGGGGCTTTAAAGCCCCCTTTGTCATTTTTGATCAAATCGCGCTTTTAAACTCAATGATTACTTGAACACCATTGCCAGCTGATTTGTCTTCAATCCGAATCGTCCCTTTGTGTTGCTGGATAATTTCTTTGACAATCGCAAGACCCAAACCACTGCCAAATGATTTGCTGCCCAAGATTCTGTAATACGGATCAAATACTTTGCTCTTTTCAGAGTCAGGAATGATGTCACCATCATTGCTAACGACCAAATGAATGGTGTCAGCTACCTTACTCAGAGACACTGAGATAAGTCCGGTAGCAGATCCATACTGAGAGGCGTTATCGATGAGATTTTGTATCACACGCTCAATCTTGTGTTGCTCCCCCCGGATCAAACAATCATCCTTGATATCTAACTCAATGGTTTGACCGCGTTGAGTGATCAATGGTTTGGTATTTTTAACAACTTCTTTACAAATACCATCAAGGGATAATACTTGTTGCTCCTGGTCAGTAGCGCCACTAACACGGCTCAAGGTCAATAGTTGCTCAGTTAAGCGCGTGGTTCTTCGAAGTCCACTCAATGCCTCTGCTAAGGATTGATTTCGATCAAGATCGTTTTTGGCGTTAACGGCATTTTCAATATGAAGTTGTAGGGCGGCAATCGGTGTTCTGATTTCATGAGCAGCGGCATCGATGAATTGTTGCTCACGTTTGAAGGCTTTTTGTACTCGATCAAGCAAATGATTAAGCTCATCGATTACAGGCTTTAGTTCAGAAGGAGTTTTTGATAACTTGATGGGTTTGATGGATTGAGGCTCGCGAGCGGCAATCACATTGGCCAAATATTGCAAAGGACGAAAGCTTCCATAAGCAATCAAATTAATCACAATCAATAAAATCAGTGAGCCAATGATCAGTGGCGTCATGATCGCCAAGCCTAGGTCTCCAGCCATTTCTTCTCTGACCGCATCCATTTCTGCGACCATCACCCAAACATCACCTGATTTGAGTTGGAATACTTGCCATATATCATCACCAATTAGATTCTTGCCAAACCCCTCGGTCATCGGGCCTAAAGGTTTATCTGGAGCCGTGGCTGACTTGGCCAGCAATTTTCCATTGCTGTGCCATATCTGAAAAGAAATCTTACTTTCGTAAGGATGGCCATTAATTTCTTCAGTAGAGGCATGCTGGTGCTCTAACTCTTTGGGTAGTTCAATGATGATTGGACTGGCAATCGTGGCATGTTCAAGTTGTTTGGCAACCAAAACCTCCAGAACTCTGGCAGATGTTGCCAATCGTGCACTGAAAATCTCTTCTGACTCATGTTCAGTGACAAGGTGAGCAGCAAGACCCATGCCACCCAAGATCATGATCATGGATAAAAATATCCCAAGCAGTAATCGTTTTCTAATTGAAAAGTAAATCATGATTCTTCTATGTCACCAATCCTGTAACCAACGCCTCGAAGTGTCTTGACGATGTTTGGGCTGATTTTTTTGCGCAAATTATGGATATGAACATCGATCGTGTTGCTCTCAACGCCGTCACTCCAGCCATACAGAGATTCTTCAAGCTGGGATCGATTAAAAACCTGATGCGGACTTTCTGCCAACTTCTTCAGCAAAGCAAACTCGCGGCGCTGTAAATCTAGAGGCGCGCCTTTCCAGGTCACGGATAAAGAAGTGAGGTCAATGATCAAATCACCGATTTTTATTTGATTGATCGTGTTGCCACTACGACGTCTTTCCAGAACCCGAATCCTAGCGAGCAGTTCATCCAACTCAAATGGCTTGGTGAGGTAGTCATCGGCTCCCAAATCCAAACCTAAGATGCGGTCTTTGGTGGCGTCTCTCGCAGATAAGATCAATACAGGGATATGACTACCTTTTTTACGAATGGTTCTCAGCACCTCAGTGCCGTCTATTTTTGGTAAACCCAAATCCAAGATGGCAAGATCGAACTCACCGTTCGCTAGGGCGTTGATGGCTTTTTGACCATCCCCGACATGGTCCACATGATGATTGGCCCGAGTCAAGGCGGTGATCAAGCCCGAGGCGAGTAATTCATCGTCTTCTACCAATAAAATTCTCACCAGCCAATAACCTTTTCTTTGAAGACTAACAATCCAATGGAATCAGTTTAATCGATTAAGCAAGTTGATTATTTTCGTTTTTCAGCTACTTTTTCAAGTAATTGATTGATTTCCTTGCGGCGACCATCATCAGCCACTTTGCGACCGTTTCTGGCGGGAGCCTGCAAAGCTTTGCGCAGAGATTTTTCGGCACCTGTGTAATCGCCACTTCTGAATAAGAAGTCAGCATAAAAGAAATTTGGGTCAATACCATCAGGGTTGATACTCAAACCCTTCTTCAAGTACTCAGCAGCTTTTTTATCGTCCCCAAAACCAATCGGCCAGCTTGGAACTTGGTAGTAGAGTGATCCCAGGCTCGTATAAGCAGAGCCATCCAAAGCCATTGGGTTGATGTCTAGTGCTTTTTCAAAAGTCTTTTTGGCATTTTTGACATGTGCCAATGCGCCCAAGCCACCTTTTGCACCTGCATAACTGGATTCAATGATGCCTTGCCAAATCAAAATCTCGGCACGATTTGGATTTTGCGCCACCAATTGATTGGCTTCTTTGATCAAAGATTCAAAGCCTTTTTCATGACTTGATTCAGGACTTTGGTACTTCACCTTTTCCCATTCTTTTTGTAAAGTGCTGACATCTTCATCCAGACCTGCAAAGGCAAAAGAACTGACAAGAGATAAGCCAATTAAAAGCACCGCTGGTATTTTTTTAATGATGTTCATGTAAACCTCGTATTTATTTATGAAGATATTTTTTGATGATGGGGAGTTGTCCTTGAATAGCTTTATCAGAAACGCCTGGAAATAAGTTGTTCATAAAGACAAAAAAGGATTCCTTGAAGCCCAATTTCTTTTCCCAGGCATGACTACTTAGGAATTTCATGAATTCCCCAGCCACAAAGTCAGGTGTGTCTGAATCAGTTTTAAGTTCAGCATTCATTTGCATGACCTGGTCTGTATTGATGCTTGTTTTGGTGGCACGTGGAGCAAAGTACCTGACTGATACAGATGTGTTTGATAACTCTCGTCGCAGGGATTGAGAGAAACCGCGAAGACCAAACTTGCTGGCGCAATAAGAAGAGAAACCTGGAAAGCCTAAATACCCAAAAATTGATCCAATATTGATGATCTGAGAGGGTTCTTTCTTCAGGTGTGGCAGCAATTGTTTACATAGAAGCATAGGGGAGATCAGATTGGTCAACATCAACTGTGTGATGTCCTCATCGGTCTGAGCTTCAAAGCTTTTGAATAGGCTGATGCCGGCATTGTTGATTAACAGATTAATCCCTTGTTGAGCCAGGACGGCATCTATCAGTCGAACACTGGTGCTGTCATCGCACAAATCACCCGATACGATTTGAACGTTTACAGCTCTATTTGTTAATTCATTCTTCAAAGCTTCTAGCTTTTGGGTGTCGCGTCCCATCAAAATCAATGATGAACACTGTGGGGCTAGTTGCAAGGCAATGGCTCTGCCGATGCCACCCGTTGCACCTGTCAAAACTGCTTTGTATGGTTTATTTGTCATATTCATTAGTTGTAAATGACCTCTTTAGCATTGGTGGTGTTTATGCTTCTAAAAATATCGCCATAAAGTTTGTAAAAGTTCTTGGCGCAATGAATGATGGTTGCTTGATCGTTTGAGTCAGTGACTTGATTCATCAAACTCTCAAAGAATTTGACGTGCTCCAAATCTAAGTTGCCATGAGAGTTCAGGTAGCTAAACGCATTGGGAGGTAAATCAAGGCTGCTCTTGATAGAGCTTGCAGCATTGGTGGCCAGAGCAATGCTGGTGCCTTCAAGGACCTGCACCATGCCAAAAAAACCGATGGGATTGCCGCGATCGATTTGATGATAGGCGTACGCCACCATCATTTCAGTGCTGATGTGTGGGCGTGAGTGTCTGACTTTCTCGGTATCGCCACCGCATGCAGCAATATCAGACAAGATCCACTCTTCGTGGCCCAATTCCTCTTCAATGTATTCTGCAATCGCCGTTCTAAGCCACTCATGTTGAGGGTCTAGTCTTGAGCCACAGGCCATCAATAATGGCACGGTGTGCTTGACATGGTGATAAGCCTGAGTCAAAAAAGCAACATACTGCTCCTTCTGAATGCCACCCTTCAGGGCATGTTCAATGATGGGCGCAGAAAAAAGAACTTGTCTTTCTTGCTCTGTAAAGCTTTCTAACTGATTGAAAAATTTCAAGAGTTTCTCCATTTCTTTTAAGGTCTTCTGTATAACAATTCAATTTGATCGTTAAATTTGTTTTTAATGAGGTCTCGTTTCAGTCTGCCATTGGCAGTTGCTAAACCATTCTTGGATGTAAAAGGCTCATCTGCCAATAACCAGTGTTTGATTTGGGCGTAGTCAGGAAGATCCTGATTTGCTGATGTAACCCCATCCTGAATAACTTCGTCAGATAAATCATTCTTGGCAGTGACCAGCAAGGCACTGAGTTGCGCTTGCCCATCGCCCATGACCATGACTTGTCTAAATAAACCACTGCCAAGTAATAAAGACTCAGGCCATTCTGGGGAGATATTTCTGCCAAAGCTGGTGATCAGCACATTCTTTTTGCGGCCATCTAGATACAAAAATCCTTCATCATCAAGATGACCTAGGTCGCCCGTTGCCAACCATTCACCATCAGTACTTACCGGTCCTTCAGAATTTTCTAAATAGTGGGGGAGGTCTACATTCTTCACCTCAACCTCACCATCTTTTGAGATTCGAAGGGTTCGCTTGAATAAGACCTTGCCAACGCTACCAATGCGTTCATGGTCAGGTGTATTTAATGTAAGCACTGAGGCGCATTCTGATAGGCCATAGCCTTCATAGACTGGTATGCCTAATGACTTTGCCGCTTTAATCAAGGTGACTGGTGTTTTTCCACCACCAACGGCAACAAACTTCAAACTTTTTAATCGCGGATCCTGCTTTGTGCTCCGAGCAACCATGGCTTGAAGCATCTGAGGTAAAAGAATGATGCTTTCTGCCTGGTATTTTTCAATCGCTGCGATGCAAGTGTCGGCATCAAAATTACTTGAACCATGCAAGCCAACCTCGCTTGATGGTACGCAAATGTTTTCAGCGCCACAGCTTAAGGCTGTGTACACGCCAGCAATATTCTCTAAAAGAACGGACAAGGGCAAGACATTCAAATGTCTTTTTATTTGAAGCGAACGCAATGCTTGCTCTATTGATTGCGCCACAGACCATTGTTGATCGGTGCTCAAGCAAACACCTTTGGGCTCTGATGTTGTGCCGGAGGTATAGGTGACCTTCTGCACTCCGGTGAGATTGGGTTGATCTACGATGCCAGATAGAACACTCATGCTTTCAAAAAACTTTAATTCGCCTGCATATTGATTCTGAAACATGAAGCCAAGGTTTCTGACAAGATCTTCATGTGCACAAAACATAGCTTGCACGCCGCTTGATTTAATTGCATGTAAGCACTGGGCAGGGGTAAAGAAGCTTGGTAATGGAACCAGGGTCACTCCAATTTCTTGGGTGGCTAAATCAATGGCAATCCACTCTAAAGAGTTGTCGGCCAAAATTCCAACAGGAGCTTTTGGATTTTTTCTGTTTAAAAGCGCCTCTGATACTTGAGAGATTTTCTTTGAGAGGACAGCTTTATCCCATGCTTCAGTTCCTGAAGACAGGATGGTTTGATCTTCTGGGATGGTGTTAAGCCAGCTTCTCATAGCCTGAAGCAATGTCACCAAACATAACCTGTGGCTGGGTGTTGTAATAAGTCCCCCAGTTTTTGCCGCCATCTTCCAAACGACCAGGATCCGCTTCGGCCAACTGAAATAACTTGATGCCAAGACGCTTGAATGAATTCAATAAAGTGCGGGTAGCAGTAAAGGTCACCCATTTATATCCCTGCTCATGTAAAAAGCGGGTCATGTTGATGATCAGGGTGCGACCAGCTCCTGCATGGATAGCCGCCAAATTACCGACCTCCACAATTTCTTTACGAGCTGTATGTTCTTTTACCTGAGCCTCAATGTTGATTTCTAGTGGCGCGTCTAGGTATTGCTCGACAAAGCATTTCTTGTCTGAGAGCTCTGAAAAACCTAAAGCGGCCAGCCATTGGCCTTGAGCATCTTTACAGCCCACCAAGATGTCACTGAAATGATGAACATCAGCGCCATAGGTTTTATAGAAAGATGTTGCGATGAAAGTTTGAAGGCTCGCGCGCTCTGGATGTTGCTTGCTTACCCATTCAAACTTGTAAACATCTTCCTCAGAATTAAATTCTGGACAGATTAATGTATGCTTTGCGTCATGGTACGTTCTTAATGTAAGAGCCATGTCTGATCCTTTTGTTTGGTATAGGTCAAACAATAGAGGTCGAAAATTAAGGCTAGATTAAGGATTTAGAATTCAAGGCATTAAATATCCGCTTCCTTGATTTGATTGATTTTATTTAATAGAAAACAGGTGTTATTTTGAAAAAACTCTTAGGATTGGCGCTGTTTTTATGTGGTTTTGCTTTGATTGCTTCAGCCAATCAATCAGCAGGAGCGGCACGCATTGGCGATAGTTTGACCCTTGAACTCAAGGATCAACATGATAAAAGTGTGGCCATCAATGAACAAACCAACTTGATCCTATTTGCTGCTGGTAAATCAACCAGCGCACTCATGAGTAAAACCCTGGAAGACTTGCCGCCAACCACCCTCAAGGATAAAAAAGCACTTTATGTTGCTGACATCAGCGGCATGCCAGGATTTATCACCAAAATGGTGGCCATTCCTAAAATGCAAAAAAGACCTTATACGATCGCTATCTTGAGAGATGAGGCACAATCAAAACGAGTTCCTCAAAAAGATGGCGCTATCACCGTCATCCAGCTCAAGGCTGGAAAAATCACTGACATCAATTTCGTGACCAAGCAGGAAGAAATCACCAAAGCCTTGCAGTAAAGCCCTCAGCGCTTGAAGCAAACTCCACAGTCACTTAAGAATTTCCTCTAAGTGACGAGTCGATCATTTGGGCTTAGAATAAACACTTCACTAATAAATAAACTATAAAATTAATGAATGAGATCCAATCTCGTCTAAGGAGTGAATATGTTACGTTTTGATATCCCACCCGTGAACGCCAATGTTGTCAGGCTTGAGGCCTTCATTACATTCGTGGTTTGCGTGATTGCTTTATTGGGCTTCCCACATCTTTTGCCTATCTTGGCCTTGATGGGTTTCATCAGAGGGTTTTTTGGCCACTCTAAATGCCCATCACATCGCTTATTCACCAAAATCATGACTGGCATGAACCTCGCAGGTAAAAAAGAAAATGCTGGCGCGAAGATGTTTGCCAACAAGATTTTGTTCATCGCTGCCACCATTGCATCGATCTTGCTTTATTCAGGCAATGATCTATGGAAAGTGCCTGCCACTGCTTTGGTGATTTTCTCGACCCTTGAGTGGGCATTCTCATTTTGCGCCGCATGCTGGGCCTACGGATTTTGGTACAAGTTCTTCCCACCTAAGATGGGATAAGCAGCCAAGCAAGTAAGTAAGTAAGCAAGCGAGCAATCAAGCAAGGTAAATAAAGTAAACAAGAAATAAAAAAGATCGCCACGGCGATCTTTTTTATTTCAACCCTTCAACCCTTTTAAAATTAATTTGTTTTACTCAGCTCCAAACAGGTGGCTTCTTAGCTGCCTTCGCCACAGCCTCTAAATAAGCTTGATGAGCTTCTTGCTCCTCGATTGATGCCAGCTGTACCACCAATTTAGTTGGCAGTGGTTTGCGTTTTGCATTGGCGCTGTCACCATCCATGCCATGTAGATCAATCATCAAATCTTCTTGACCACGGGTCATGGACAAATAGACTTCAGCCAATAGCTCAGCATCCAAAAGGGCGCCGTGTAAAGTGCGATGTTCATTGCTGATAGCAAAGCGTTCACACAGAGCATCTAAAGAATTTCTTTTGCCGGGGAACATCTCTCGGGCATTCTTGAGTGTGTCAATCAC
>CALMBU010000010.1 GCA_937863045.1 uncultured Polynucleobacter sp.
TGCTTCGTTCCCGACCTGACCAGGTTACCAAGCCACCATGCGAGGAGGCCCGTCCTCTGACATTCTACTGCCTTCTACTTGTAGAATGACAATATGACTGCATTAGCTTTAGCCCGAAAGTGGCGCCCAAGAGATTTTTCAACCTTAGTTGGCCAAGAACACGTGGTCAAAGCCTTGACCCACGCGCTTGATCAGCAGCGTTTGCACCATGCCTGGTTATTCACGGGCACCAGGGGTGTTGGTAAAACAACCATTTCTCGTATTTTGGCCAAGGCCCTCAATTGCACGGGTGCGGATGGTCAAGGTCAAATGACTTCTCAGCCTTGCGGTAAGTGCCCAGCTTGTACAGAAATTGATGCGGGACGTTACGTTGATTACATAGAAATGGATGCGGCGAGTAATCGTGGTGTGGATGATATGGCTCAGCTACTTGAAAAGGCCATGTACGCACCAAGCAGTGCGCGCTTCAAGGTCTACATGATTGACGAGGTCCACATGCTGACCGGTCATGCTTTCAATGCCATGCTGAAGACTTTAGAAGAACCTCCACCGCACGTGAAGTTTATTTTGGCAACCACTGACCCGCAAAAGATTCCTGTGACAGTGTTATCGCGTTGCTTGCAATTCAATTTAAAACAAATGCCAGTGCCTTCGATTGTTGAGCATTTGGAAAAAATTCTAGAGTCTGAGCAAGTAAAGTCAGAGATCGGCGCATTGCGTATTTTGGCCAAAGCTGCCCAAGGATCGATGCGTGATGCATTGTCCTTGACTGATCAGGCGATTGCTTATGCGGCAGGTCCAGTGAGCGAGTCTGCTGTTCGTGCCATGTTGGGTACCTTAGACGAAACCTACTTGATTCAAATTTTAGATGCATTGAGAACCGGTGACGGCGCCGCTTTGATCGCCATTGCCGATGAAATGGCTGCCAGGAGTTCATCCTTTTCCCTTGCCCTCCAGGACCTCGCCTCTTTATTGCAAAAGATAGCCGTCGGTCAAACAGTTCCATCGGCAGTATTGGATGATTGGCCGGAGGCAACTGAAGTTCGACGCTTGGCATCACAATTTAATAAAGAAGATATTCAGTTGTATTACCAAATTGCCATCACCAGTCGCCCAGATCTTTCTTTGGCGCCAGATGAGCAAACTGGTTTCACGATGGCACTTCTTAGAATGCTGGCTTTCAAACCAGGTGACGGATCTGGTTCAAGTAAATCAAGTCCATCAAATCAAACGCCAAGAGCAGGCGGCACTTCGATCAGTTCTGCGGCTAAAGCAGCAGCCAATGTTGCCACCCATTCAGTTAAAGCGGCGCCAGCTCCTCAAGCAGCGCAGACTCAGTCAGCTCCTCAGTCAGCCCCTCAATCAACGGCAGCACCCAAGGCATCTGCCGTGATTTACAACTCTGAAGATCCAGATTGGCAGTCATGGATGAAAGCTTTACCAGTCAGAGGTTTATTGCAGCAACTGGCATTTCAAACAGAACTTCAAAACTGGAGTGAGCAGGGTGATGCAGTCAAAGCCACTGTGATTGTTGGAATGCCTCAGTTGGCGAGTAAAGAAAATGTCTCGCGCCTGCAAGAAGCCTTATCGAATCACTTAGGTAAATCTGTCACGATTTTGATTGAAGCTGGCAAAGCCAATCACTCCATTGCAGCAGTAGAGGCGAAAATCAAACAAGAAAAACAAGATGGGGCAGAAGAGTCGATTGCTAACGATGATTTTGTTAAAACAATTCAAACTGAATTCGGTGCCACAGTCGTTCCTGGCAGCATTCGCCCCATTCAATAATTACTCATAAACCATCTATTCATTCGGAGAAATAAGCATGATGAAAGGTAATATTGCTGGCTTGATGAAGCAAGCTCAGCAGATGCAAGAAAACATGAAGCGCGCTGAAGCGGAGCTTGAAGCTTTAGAGGTCGTTGGTCAGGCCGCAGGCGGCTCTGTCAAAGTAACCATGACAGGTAAGCATGTCTTGAAGCGTGTTGAGATTGCTGATAGCGCAATGGATGACAAAGAAATGCTTGAAGACTTGTTGGTGACTGCTTATGCAGATGCTTACCGTCAAGTTGAGCAGATATCTAGTCAAAAGATGTCTGGTGCAACGGCTGGTATGCCAATGCCACCAGGCTTTAAATTGCCATTCTGAGTTATCTAGCGAAAAGTCACAATGTCAGAAAATAGATCACCTGATCAGGCTCAAGATGCTTTGCAACGCATGGTGCAGGCTTTGAGGGCTTTGCCCGGTGTTGGTCCTAAGTCTGCGCAGCGAATGGCTTTTCATTTATTGCAGCATGATCGCAATGGTGCTGCAGTATTGGGTCAAAGTTTGCTTGATGCAGTCAATCATATTCAGCATTGTTCATCGTGTAACACTTTTTCAGAATTAAACATTTGCAGCACTTGCTCTGATGACCGACGTGACCCAAGTATTTTGTGTGTCGTTGAAACCCCCGCAGATCAATTGATGGTTGAACAAACCCTGACTTATAAAGGTTTGTATTTTGTTTTGATGGGCAGGCTTTCTCCTCTAGACGGTTTGGGCCCCAATGAAATTCATTTGGATCGACTGATCGAGCGTGTCGAGAAGAGTCCTGTGCCTGTTAAAGAAGTTGTTTTAGCCACCAATTTCACCAGCGAAGGTGAGGCGACTGCCCACTACATCGGTGAAATCATGAAGGTGCGTGACATCAAAGTATCCAGAATTGCCAGAGGTGTTCCAGTGGGTGGTGAGCTCGAGTATGTGGATGCCAGCACCTTAGCAAGAGCGATGATGGATCGTCGCTCAGTCAGTTAATTATTTAGGATTTCATGCACATTCTGATCGCAAACGATGATGGTTATCTCGCCCCCGGCTTATTGGCCTTGGTCAATGTCCTTCGCCCTTTGGGCAAGATCACGGTGATTGCTCCCGAGCAGAACCACAGTGGGGCATCTAATTCATTGACCCTGTCTCGACCACTGACAGTCAATCGCATGGTTGGTGGTGACAGGGATAACTTTTTGTATGTGAATGGTACGCCCACTGATTGCGTTCACATTGCGCTCACTGGTTTATTGGATTCAAAACCTGATTTGGTCGTTTCTGGCATCAATCAAGGTGAAAACATGGGTGAAGATGTTCTTTACTCAGGCACTGTGGCTGCCGCCATTGAGGGCGTGATGTTTGGGATTCCAGCAATTGCTTTTTCTCAAGTAGCCAAAGGTTGGGCGAGACTGGATGATGCTGCGCAAATTGCCAGAGACATTGTGATGCAACAAATCAGTGCGCCAGTCGATGGTGTTTTAGCTGCTGGCGAAAAGCCCACATTGCTGAATGTCAATATTCCCAATCTTCCCTATGAATCGCTCAAGTCATGGCGAGTCACAAGATTGGGCAATAGACACCACTCACAAAATGTCATCATGCAAAACAACCCGCGTGGTGAGCCGATTTATTGGATTGGACCTCCTGGTGACGCAAGAGATGCAACTGAAGGAACCGATTTTCATGCGATCAATCAAGGGCAGGTCTCTATCACACCCATGCAATTGGATTTATCTCATGTGCAAACTCGAGACAAAATGATTCAGTCTCAGTGGCAAAAGAATTAATTTAATAGGCTGCTTGTGGTTAAAAAAGATCCCATGTTCGATAAGGCTCGCCTTCAATTAGCAGAAAAGGTGGCTGCTAGTGGTGTGCGCAATCGTCAGGTATTGGAAGCAATCGCAACCGTGCCGCGCCATGCATTCATTGACCATGCGCTTGATGCAAGAGCCTATGAAGATTCAGCATTGCCCATTGGCCATCAACAAACCATCTCTAAGCCTTCGGTTGTGGCACGCATGGTTGAACTGCTGTTGCGCCCTAAAAAAGACCTTGGCAAGGTCCTGGAAATTGGGACAGGGTGTGGTTATCAAGCAGCCATTTTAAGTTTGGTGGCCGAGGAGGTTTATTCCATTGAGCGAATCAAACCCTTGCACGAACAGGCCAGAGCAAAGCTAAGACCTTTCAGGATTCCTAATCTGCGTTTGGTTTACGGAGATGGCATCCGAGGCTTGCCGCAAGCCGCTCCATTTGATGGAATCATCCTGGCAGCCGCTGGTTTGGGCATTCCAGACCCCTTATTAGATCAGCTTGCCATTGGTGGTCGATTGGTGGCGCCCGTGGCTAAAAATGAAGAAGAGCAGCAATTGGTGGTCGTTGAGCGAGTCAGCTCCCAGCGTTACCAAAGAACGGTTCTTGAAGAAGTATTTTTTGTGCCTTTACAATCAGGTATTGTGTAAATTAATCGCAATTTAATTGCGTCATTGACTGTTGTGAGCTTATGAATTTTCCTCGTTTATTGATTGTTACTTTGACCATGTCGACTGTTGTATTTCAGTCTGGTTGCGCTACACGTTCCGCGCCTGCGCCTGTGGTTGATCGTTCAAGCGGTAAAGTTGCCAGCTTAGAACCAGTTCAGCCAGGGTTTTATCGCATCAAACGTGGCGATACATTATTAAGAATTGCCTTGGATCATGGTCAATCTCATCGCGATATTGCAGAGTGGAACAATATTGCTGATATGAATCAAATTGAAGTCGACCAAGTGATTCGAGTGACACCCCCAAGATCTGCCAGAGCTGCGACTTCTAGGGTTGAAGTGAAGCAAGAAAAGCCAAGCGCAACAAAAGATGTTGCCAAACCATCTGACAGGATGAAAGATGAGAAGCTTGCCAAGAATGAACCCAGAGTAGAGAAGTCAAGCAATGAACCAGTGGCCGATCCCGGAATCAAACTTTCTTGGCCCTCAAAAGGCAATGTGATCGATCGCTTTGATGAAGGTAAGAATAAAGGCATTGATATTGCAGGTAAGTCAGGTGACCCAATACAAGCGGCTGCAGATGGCAAAGTGGTTTATGCCGGCAACAGCTTGAGGGGTTATGGCAATTTATTGATTGTGAAACATGACAATACTTTTTTAACTGCCTATGCTCACAATAAAACCCTTCTTGTAAAAGAGGGTGACACTGTTAAGAGAGCTCAAAAAATTGCTGAGATGGGCAACACTGATGCTGATCAGGTGAAATTGCACTTTGAACTTCGCAAGCACGGCAAACCTGTTGATCCGATGTCTTATCTTCCTTGAGTATGACCAAATCATTAGACTCAGATAACAGCTCATTCAATGACTTTTCTGAGCTAGCTGATTTAAACAATCAAGCGCTGGACGCAGAGGAATTAAAAGAGGTTTTAGCTGCTGAGCTGTCTGCGGATACTGTGCAGCGCTATCTCCAGCAAATTTCCAGCAAACCTTTGTTCACCCCAGAAGAAGAACTCAGGGTGGCCACTCAGGCCAAGGCCGGGGATTTTTCAGCCAGACAAGCCATGATTGAGCATAACTTGCGTTTGGTGGTGAGTATTGCCAAAACGTATATGCATCGAGGCTTGCCCTTACCAGACTTGATTGAAGAGGGTAATCTGGGTCTGATGCATGCCTTGGATAAGTTTGAACCCCAAAGAGGTTTTAGATTTTCAACCTATGCCACTTGGTGGATCAGACAAAGTGTCGAAAAGGCTTTGATGAATCAAGTGCGAACCGTTCGTTTGCCTGTTCATGTGATTCGAGAAATCAATCAAGTACTCAGAGCCACACGTTTTTTAGAGCAAGCTTTAGGTGCTGAAGGTAGAGCACCCGATCTTGAAGACATCGCCAGTTTGACAGGTAAATCAGTGGAAGATGTTGCCGATGCTCTGGCATTGGCTGAGCACACCACGTCTTTGGATGCTCCTCGAGATTTGGACCCTGGATCCAGTTTGCTTGATTTTATTTCTGATGACCGCAGCGCAGCGCCTGACCAAGAAGTAGAAAAATCTCAACTCGAAGAGATGTTGAGAAACTGGTTAAAGAATTTAAAGGAAGATCAGCGCATGGTCATCATCAGGCGTTATGGGCTGGATAATCAGGAGCCGGCGACCTTGGAGGGTCTTGCAAAAGAATTGGGTTTATCCAAAGAGCGTATTCGTCAAATTCAGCAAGAATCTTTGATTAAACTCAAGAAACATTTATCGAGCCATGGCTTGGACAAAGGTTCAGTGCTTGATGATTGATGCATGTATCTGATGGGCATGAATCTAACAAATTGAAGGAAAGATATTTCTCATGGCAGGCGTATTAGTTTTTGATATTGAAACCATTCCTGATGCTGCTGGCATCAGACGTTTGGAAAACATTCCTGATTCTGTCTCCGATGAGGAGGTGGTCAATCAGGCGCTGGCTCTTCGAAAAGAAAAGACCGGTAGTGAATTCATGCCTTTGCATTTGCACAAGGTGGTGGCAATCTCTTGTGTCATTCGAAGAACCACCAAAGATGGATCACCTCAATTCAAAGTGGGCAGTCTGGGCGATGCTGGCAGTTCTGAAAAAGAAATCATCCAAGCCTTCTTTGATCTGATTGAAAAATACACACCTCAACTAGTTTCCTGGAACGGCAGTGGCTTTGATTTACCTGTATTACATTACCGCGCTCTGTTGAATGGTGTGGTGTCTTCTAGGTATTGGGAGATGGGTGAGAGTGGTGACAGTGATAGCAGGGACTTCAAGTGGAATAACTACATCAGTCGCTATCACATGCGCCACATTGATTTGATGGATTTGCTAGCGAAGTTCTCAGGTCGTGCCAATGCACCGCTTGATGCTTTGGCGAAGTTATGTGGCTTTCCTGGAAAAATGGGCATGGATGGCGGCCAGGTTTGGCAGGGCTTTTTAGATGGCAAGATCAAAGAAATTCGTGATTACTGCGAAACCGATGTTGTGAATACTTATTTGGTCTATTGTCGTTTTCAAAGAATGCGTGGCGGTGTTTCTCCTGAGGAATATGAAGAGGAAATTCAGTTTGTTAAAAATGAATTACTCAAAGAATCAAAAACTGCCAATGGTGCATTTTGGCAAGAGTACTTGAATAACTTTTCTGCAGATTTAAAAGATAGCCTGTGACCCGAGTCGTCGTTGAATCCCTGAACCTTGAAGCGCAAGGTGTTGCTAGACCATTGGATGACAATGGTGCGCCTGGTAAGGTGGTATTCATCGATGGCGCATTGCCCAGAGAAGATGTTGAATTTCAATCTTACAAAGTCAAAAGTAAATTTGAGTTAGCCAAGCTCACCCATATTTACAAAACGTCATCGAGTCGCGTCACACCAAGGTGTCCTTCATTCAATGAGTGCGGTGGTTGCTCGATGCAGCATTTAGATGCCAGAGCACAACTGGCGATGAAGCAGAGAGTTCTGGAAGATAACTTGAGATATCTAGGTCGCGTGCGCCCAGAAGTGATGTTGCGACCAATATCGGGCCCCACTTGGGAGTATCGCTACCGTGGCCGTTTATCGATCTTCAAGATTCCTAAGGGCCGAGTGTTGGTTGGCTTTCATCAAAAAAAGGGCAGTCGCATCACTGACATGTTGTCCTGCGATATTTTGCCAATCCATGTATCCAATTTATTACCTCGATGGAGGGAGTTGATTGCTCATTTATCAATCCCTGGAGAGTTGGCGCAACTAGAGTTTGCCATTGGTGAGGGTAAAGCACCTGACTCTTTAGTAACTGCGTTTGTTCTGAGACACCTAGAGCCATTGAGCACTGAAGATCAGCAAAAGCTGATCACCTTTGCACAAATTCATGAGATTGATATGTGGTTGCAGCCAGCCGGACTTGATACTGCTCATCCGCTATATCCTGCAGACAGCCATCTTTGCTACCGCCTTCCAGAATTTGATATTGAAATGCCTTTCAAGCCCACGGATTTCACGCAAGTCAATCATCAAGTGAACAGGGTCTTGGTCAGTAAAGCGATTCAACTGCTCGACCCTCAAACATCAGAGCGCGTGCTTGATTTGTTTTGTGGCATTGGTAACTTCACTCTACCTCTTGCCAGACGAGCGGCTGAAGTGTTTGGCATTGAAGGCAGTGATGAGTTAACTAAGCGCGCCAAAGAAAATGCCATCCACAATCATTTGGGTGAGCGAGTTAACTTTGCTTGCAGCAACTTGTTTGAAGTGACTCCAGAAGTGATTCAGTCATGGGGTAAGGCCGATAAATGGCTGATTGACCCGCCTCGCGACGGTGCGATGGCTTTAGCTACGGCACTGGGCATGATGGCTCATTCAGGTGATCCTGAAGTGAAGGCTTATTTGCCTAAGCGCATCGTCTACGTTTCTTGTAATCCAGCTACTTTGGCGAGAGACGTGGGCATTCTGGTGGGACAAGCGGCTTATCGATTGAAAGCGGCAGGTGTCATCAATATGTTTCCGCACACCTCTCACGTTGAATCAATCGCGGTTTTTGAACGTTAAATTGTTTCTTGTCTTGATTGCTCTAAATAAGGAGCAATAAAAAAGGCCAGCATTGCTGGCCTTTTCTTTTTGTTATGTGGCTTACTCGCGGTCACCACCAAAAATGCCCAACAATGCTAGCAAGTTGCTAAACACGTTGTAAACACTTAGGTAGATGCTTAAAGTTGCAACCACATAGTTTGTCTCCCCACCGTTGATGATGCGCTGAACATCTACCAAGATGAAAGCTGAGAAGATCGCAATCGCTACAACACTGATTGTGAGCATCAAAGCAGGCATCTGAAGCCAAATGTTCGCTACTGAAGCAAGAATCAACAAAATTACACCCACAAATAACCACTTGCCAAGACCTTGTGACAAGTCTTTCTTGACGGTACCGGCTAAGCTTGCCATACCAGCAAAAATCACGGCAGTACCACCGAAGGCTGTCATGATCAAGCTTGCGCCATTGCTAAGTCCAAGGATTGAACCGATCAAGCGTGAGAGCATCAGACCCATGAAGAATGTGAAGCCCAGCAATAAAACAACGCCTAGACCAGAATCTTTGTTCTTTTCAATTGCCCAGAAAAAACCGAATGCGATCGCTAAAAATGCGATCAAGCCAATGAAAGGGCTTCCAGCAAAGAGTGAAAATCCAGTCGTAACACCGATCCAAGCGCCTAAAACTGTAGGCACCATTGATAACGCTAAAAGTGCGTAGGTGTTACGTAACACCCGGTTGCGGACCTGAACGCTGGATGTAGCGCCGCTATTTCCAAAACCATAAGTGTTTAAATCGCTCATTGTTACTCCTTTATGTCTAAACATGACTCGTCCACCACTGGACTCGTACTCTAAGTATAGACATTTTTAGTGAAAATCAAGGGGTGAATTGATTGTTGATAGAGAAAAATGGGTGTTTTTTTGGTTTTTTGTCCCTTGAGCCATGTTTTAGTCAATTGATTTCAGGACTTTTCCTTAAAAATCAACGCTTTTAGCTATTTCCTCCTCGGGAAATCCCTCATGAACGCTGTATAATTTGGGGTTTTTAATCTATCTATCAATGGAGTTTATTCATGGCAATTGAGCGCACCCTTTCTATTATCAAACCTGATGCAGTAGCGAAGAACGTTATTGGTCAAATTTACGCTCGTTTTGAGTCTGCTGGCTTGAAAGTTGTTGCTGCCAAGATGGCCCATCTTTCACGTCAAGAAGCTGAGCAGTTCTATGGCGTTCACAAAGAGCGTCCTTTCTTCAAAGACTTGGTTGATTTCATGATTTCAGGCCCGGTGATGATCCAAGCTTTGCAAGGTGAGAACGCGATTGCTAAGAACCGTGAATTGATGGGTGCAACAGACCCTAAGAAGGCTGACAAAGGTACGATTCGTGCTGACTTTGCTGACAGCATTGATGCGAATGCAGTGCACGGTTCAGATGCTCCAGAAACAGCTGCGGTTGAAATTGCATTTTTCTTCCCAGGCATGCAAGTTTTCTCACGTTAATACATCCCATTGATTGACTCACGCATCAACTTACTGAACTTTGATCCTGAGGGAATGAGCGAGTACATCGCATCCCTCCAGGAGAAACCGTTTCGTGCTCAACAGTTGATGCGCTGGGTTCATCAGCGCGGTGAGGCTGACATTGCTCAGATGAGTGATTTGGCCAAAACCTTCAGAGCCACGCTCGCTGAAAAAGCTTGCGTATCGGCTCTACCAATTATCAGCGATCAGCAAGCAGCCGATGGCACCCGTAAATGGTTGTTAGATGTTGCTGATGGCAATGCAGTAGAAATGGTTTATATCCCTGAGGATGATCGAGGCACCTTGTGCATCTCTTCTCAGGCGGGCTGTGCAGTGAACTGCAGTTTTTGTTCTACGGGCAAGCAGGGCTTTTCAAGAAATCTCACACTCGGTGAAATCATTGGTCAACTATGGATGGCCGAACACACCTTGCGCAAAGAACCGGGCGCAATCAAACGGATTGATGGTTACGATGGCACACCACTTGATGAGCATGAAGGTCGGGTGATTTCAAACGTGGTGATGATGGGCATGGGCGAACCTTTGCTCAACTATGAGCCGGTGGTTGGTGCGATGCGTTTGATGTTGAGCGATAACGCTTATGGCTTGTCGCGTCGTCGTGTGACTTTATCAACCTCAGGGGTTGTTCCCATGATGGATCGTTTGGCGAACGACTTGCCTGTGGCATTGGCTGTTTCATTGCACGCGCCCAATGACGCGCTGCGTGATGAACTTGTACCTATCAATAAAAAATACCCACTAAAAGAATTGATGGCAGCTTGTATGCGTTACTTGCCGTTTGCTCCGCGAGATTTTTTAACTTTTGAATACTGCATGTTGGATGGCGTTAATGATTCAGATCAGCATGCAAAAGAGTTGGTTGATTTGCTCAAGAAAATACCGTGCAAATTAAATTTGATCCCATTCAATCCATTTCCTGATTCTGGTTTAAAGAAATCCAGTTCTGCGCGCGTGCAAGATTTTGCCAAGCGATTGATGGATGCCGGAATCATCACCACTGTGCGTAAAACCCGTGGTGACGATATTGCAGCAGCTTGCGGACAATTGGCTGGCGATGTCAAAGACCGCACCAATGTAAAACAAAGAATGCAGGTGGTTAAGTTTGATAGAGGAGTCACTCGTTCATGAGTTCGAGTCCTACTTCACCAGTTAAAAGAAGAGTCAGTCAACAGTCCAATATTGAATGGGCTGGTCAAGTTGTGACCGTAGGAGGTGATGCACCTGTGCGTGTTCAGTCTATGACGAATACCGATACAGCAGATGCCATCGCCACAGCCATCCAGGTAAAAGAGTTGGCCAAAGCTGGCTCAGAAATTGTGCGCATCACAGTCGACACTCCAGCAGCGGCGGCCGCTGTTCCTGCGATTCGTGAGCAACTCGACAAAATGGAGGTGTACGTTCCCTTGGTCGGCGACTTCCATTACAACGGCCACACCCTTTTAAAAGACTATCCTGATTGTGCGCAAGCCTTGTCAAAGTACCGCATCAATCCAGGCAATGTGGGTCAAGGCGCGAAGCGCGATGTGCAGTTTTCGCAAATGATTGAAATGGCCTGCCAGTACAAAAAGCCGATCCGCATTGGTGTGAACTGGGGAAGTCTTGATCAAGACTTGTTGGCAACACTAATGGATCAAAATGCGGCCACTGCAAATCCTAAAGAATTGAACCAAGTGATGGCCGAGGCTTTGATTCAATCGGCTTTGCAATCCGCCGCTAGAGCAGAAGAACTAGGTTTGCCAAGCAATCAAATCACTTTGTCTTGCAAAGTGAGTAATGTTCAAGATTTGATTTCTGTTTACCGTGATCTTGCTGTGCGTTGTGATTACCCATTGCATTTGGGTCTGACTGAAGCAGGTATGGGCAGCAAAGGAATCGTTGCATCAACTGCTGCACTTGCAGTGTTATTGCAAGAGGGCATTGGCGACACGATTCGCATTTCTTTAACACCTGAACCGGGTGCCCCTAGAGAGAATGAAGTGATTGTGGCCCAAGAGATTTTGCAAACCATGGGCTTGCGTCATTTCACACCGATGGTGATTGCTTGCCCGGGTTGTGGTCGCACCACCAGCACTTATTTCCAAGAGTTGGCCTCACGCATTCAATCCTATTTGCGTCATCAAATGCCGATTTGGAAGAAGGATCATCCAGGTGTTGAGTCCATGAATGTGGCGGTGATGGGTTGTATTGTGAATGGTCCGGGCGAGAGCAAGCATGCCAATATTGGTATTTCATTACCAGGTACTGGAGAATCTCCAGCAGCCCCTGTGTTTGTTGATGGGGTCAAAGTTAAAACTTTGCGTGGCGACAAGATCGCTGAAGAGTTTCAATTAATTGTTGATGAATATGTCAAAAATACATATCAGAACAAAGTGAGTGGGTAAGACTATGAGCCAAGATAAGAGCCAAGATAAAGACCAGAATAAACAAAACAAAATCACTGGTGTGCGTGGCATGAACGACATGCTTCCAGCAGAGGCACCGCTTTGGGCTCATTTAGAGCAATCGATTCAGAGCTTGGTGAGAGCGTATGGTTATCAACAGATTCGCACCCCGATCGTTGAGCAGACAGCTCTGTTCAAGCGAGGCATTGGCGAAGTCACTGACATTGTTGAAAAAGAAATGTACTCCTTTGAAGATGGCTTAAATGGTGAGCAGTTAACCCTTCGACCTGAAGGAACAGCTGCTGCTGTGCGAGCAGTGATTGAGCACAACATGCTTTACGAAGGCCCCAAGCGACTTTGGTACACAGGCCCAATGTTCAGACATGAGCGTCCGCAACGTGGTCGTTACAGACAGTTCCACCAGTTGGGCATCGAAGCCCTTGGTTTTGCAGGTCCTGATATTGATGCTGAGATTATTTTGATGTGTCAGCGTTTATGGGATGACCTGGGTCTATCAGGCATCAAGCTAGAGTTGAATTCACTGGGTCAAGCCAATGAGCGTGCAGCGCACCGCGAGGCTTTGATTGAACACTTTAAAAAGCATGAATCTGAGCTTGATGAAGATTCAAAGCGACGCTTGGTAAGCAACCCTTTACGTATTCTTGATAGCAAAAATCCAGCGATGAAAGCCATTGTTGAATCTGCTCCTCAAATCTTGAACTATTTGGGTGAGGAATCTCTCAAGCATTTCGAGGGTGTGCAGAAGTTGCTAAAAGCAAATAATTTGCCTTTCAAGATCAACCCTCGTTTGGTCAGAGGCTTGGATTACTACAACTTGACTGTTTTTGAGTGGGTCACCACTGAGTTAGGTTCGCAAGGAACAGTGGCCGGTGGTGGTCGCTATGATCCTTTGATTGCACAAATGGGTGGTAAGGCTGCGCCAGCTTGTGGTTGGGCCATGGGCATGGAGCGCGTGATTGAGTTAATGAAAGAACAAGGTTTGGCCAGTGATTTGGAGGCGGGGTGTGATGTTTACATGCTGCACCAAGCTGGTGAAACACTTGAGCCTGCTTTTATCATGGCTGAACGCCTTCGCAGCGCTGGTCTTGAGGTTGTCTTGCATTGCTCTCCAGATGGTGAGGCTGCCAGCTTTAAATCACAAATGAAAAAAGCAGATGCCAGCGGTGCTGCATATGCGATTATTATTGGACCTGATGAGTTAGCCGCTAATCAGGTTCAGTTAAAAGATTTGCGTCGTGATGGACAGCAAATCACAGTCTCAATGGATCATTTGGTTGATGAAGTCATCAATCAATTGGTCAGCACTTCAGAATAAGAGAGTAACTATGCATTTCAATCTAGATGAACAAGAACAATTAGCCGAGTTAAAGGCTTGGTGGAAGCAATATGGCAAGTGGTTGATTGCGATACTCATCCTTATTTTGCTTTCATACAGTTCGTACACTTCTTGGAATTGGTGGCAGAACCGTTCTTCTGTGGCTGCTAGCAAGCTGTATGACACCTTGTTGATTTCTGCTCAAAAGCAAGATGTCCCTGGAGTTCTAAGAGCCAGCAAAGATTTGCAAGATCAATACTCATCAACCAGCTATGCGGGTATGGCTGGCTTGGTGGCAGCTCAAATCGCCAATAGCTCAGGTGATATGGGTGCTGCTGAACAACAGTTGCGTTGGACCATGTCCAAAGCCTCATCAGACGCTCACCGCGATGTTGCCAGAGCTCGCTTGGTTTCTTTGTTGATCGATAAGCCTGATTTTGCTGATGCAGAAAAAGTGGCCGGCGCTTCTGTATCTAAAGCTTTTGAGCCATTGTTGCTTGAGAGACGTGGGGATGTTCAGTTGGCGCAGCAGAAAACCGTTGAGGCTCGCCAGTTTTATCAGCAAGCTTGGGATAAATTGGCTAAGAACCCAGATGCTGCAGATGAATCGAAACGTTTATTGAAAGTTAAATTAGATGCTGTTGGAGGTCGTTAATGACTAAATCCCTCTCTAAACTTGCATGGGCTTTTTTAGCCATCAGTTTCTTAGCTTCATGCTCGAGTGTTAAAAAGCGTGAACCTGCTGCATTGACCAAGGTAGATGAAAAGATTTCCGTTGCTTCTGTTTGGTCAACGAGCGTTGGTAAGTCTGATACTTTTGTGATGCGACCTGTTTTGGCTGGTGATTATTTATACACTTCAGCGGGTAATGGTTTGATTTCAAAAATTGAAGTTCTGACCGGTAAAGCCGCGTGGCAAGTAAAAGCCCCTTCAGAAGTTTCATCAGGCCCTGGCAGTGATGGCAATGTGGTTGTGGTTGGTTCAACCAAGGGTGTTGTTTATGCCTATGACTCAACCGGTCAAAAAATTTGGGAAGAAAAGGTTGGTAGCGAAGTTTTAACTGAGCCTCTTGTATTGGGAGGTGTTGCAGTGATTCGTACCATTGATAACCGCTTTATTGGTTTGGATGCTAAAACAGGTAAGCGTCGTTGGTCTTATGTGCGTCCACAAACACCATTGGCACTTAGAAATAGTTTTCCAATGGTCCCAATTGCAGCTGATGCATTCATCACCGGATTTTCTGGCGGCAAGGTTGGTGTCATGGGATTGTCGTCAGGCAGTGTATTGTGGGAAGCATCCCTCTCATTTCCAAAAGGGTTTTCTGAGATAGAAAGAATGACGGAAGTCTCAGCCAAGCCAACATTGATCGGTAGTCGGATGTGCGCTGTGGCTTTTCAGGGGCGCATCTCTTGTGGCGATCTCACCTCAGGCAATTTAATCTGGGCCAAAGATTTTTCAAGTCATACAGGCACAGCTCAATCACAAGACTTTGTTTTTGCTGCCGATGAAAAATCACATGTTGTGGCTTTTCGAGCAGCTAATGGCGCAGAAGTTTGGCGCAATGAGACCATGACTTTTCGTGACGTTGGCGAGCCATTGGCAGTCGGTCGAGTGGTGGTGATGGGTGATAAGCAAGGGTATCTCCACTTTTTAGAGCAAAGCAGTGGTCAGGCAATTGCCAGAGTAAGGGTCGATAGCAGTGGTATCAGTGCAGCACCTATTGTTGCCAGTGGGCTCTTGATCATTCAAACACGTGGCGGCACTTTATCTGCCTATCGTCCTAATTAAAAATAGATCTACCTGAGTTGGAGTTTGATTAAAAATCAAGCCTGACTCAGTCGATGACTTAAAGAACTTATGAAACCAGTTATTGCCATTGTTGGCAGACCAAACGTTGGTAAATCAACACTATTCAATCGCTTGACGCGTTCGCGTGATGCCTTGGTGGCTGATTTTTCTGGCTTAACGCGCGATCGTCACTACGGCAATGGTCGTGTGGGTGAGCGTGAGTTCATTTGTATTGATACTGGTGGTTTTGAACCGGTTGCTAAGACCGGCATCTTGGCTGAGATGGCCAAGCAAACCAAGCAAGCAGTGGTTGAAGCTGATGTCGTGATTTTTTTGGTGGACGCTCGTTTGGGCATGGCACCTCAAGACCGCGTCATCGCAGACTTTTTACGCAAGACGGGTCGCCCTGTGATTTTGGCTGTCAATAAAGCTGAGGGCATGGCGCATGCCACAGTCACAGCAGATTTTTATGAATTGGGTTTGGGTGAGCCTGTAGCCATTTCTTCAGCGCACGGTGATGGCGTTCGTTACATGATCGATGACGCCCTGGATGCCTTGGGTTTACCTGATGAGCCTGAAGAAGATGATCGCACGGATAAACCGATGCGCATCGCAGTCGTGGGTCGACCGAACGTTGGCAAGTCCACATTCATCAACACCTTGATTGGTGAGGAGCGCGTGATTGCGTTTGACATGCCTGGTACAACCCGGGATGCGATTGACGTACCGTTTACCCGCAACGGTAAACCATATGTGATGATTGATACCGCCGGTCTTCGTAAGCGCGGCAAAGTATTCGAGGCCATCGAAAAATTTTCAGTGGTTAAAACCTTGCAAGCGATTGCCGATGCCAACGTCGTGATCTTGATGTTGGATGCTCAACAAGATATTTCAGAGCAAGATGCTCACATCGCAGGTTTCATTGTCGATGCTGGTCGAGCATTGGTGTTGGCGGTGAATAAATGGGATGGCATGGATGATTACCAAAAAGAACGTGCCAGAACAGACATTGCTAGAAAACTACGTTTCTTAGACTTCGCAAACGTTCACCCAATTTCAGCCATCAAAGGTTTTGGTATCAAAGAATTATTCAAAGATGTCGATGCCGCTTATGCTGCTGCGATGTCTAAGATGCCGACTCCGAAGCTGACACGCATTTTGGAAGAGGCGGTTGAATTCCAGCAACCTAAGCGCGTTGGCATGTCTCGCCCCAAAATGCGTTATGCGCACCAAGGTGGTTCAAACCCTCCAATTGTTGTGATTCACGGCAATGCCTTGGGTGGTGTCACGGACAGTTATCGCCGTTATCTAGAAGGTCGATTCAGAGAAGCCTTTAAGTTGCGTGGCACTCCCTTGCGACTCGAGTTCAGAACCGGTCAAAACCCTTTTGTTGACTCGGATAAAGGCAAGAAAAAGAAGTGAAAAACACTTTTTATTCAGCTTAGTTAAACTTAGGGCTAATCCATTGATAACAACGATTAACTGAGACTAGATTTCTAGAGTAAGACTCCAAATAACCAATAAGAAAGAAGGAGCAGGCATGAACAATAATAAAGGCCAACTTTTACAAGATCCATTTTTAAATGCGCTGCGCAAAGAGCACATTCCCGTTTCTATCTACTTGGTTAATGGCATTAAATTGCAGGGTAATGTTGAATCATTTGATCAGTATGTGATTCTATTGCGCAACACTGTGACCCAAATGGTTTACAAGCATGCTATTTCTACAGTAGTTCCTGCTAGAGCAGTGGAGTTCCGTGCTGACGAGGGAACTTCAGACGCTTAACTTCTTATGCAGGCAGTTAAAGCAGCCCTTATTGGGATAGATCCAGGAGGTAAACCTGACTTTGCTGACAGTATGGCGGAGTTGGGCCTTCTCGCATCCAGCGCAGGCTCTCAGCCTGTGATGACCATGATCGCCAAGCGAGCAAAGCCCGACCCAGCCCTTTATATGGGTTCAGGTAAAGCCACAGAATTAAGAGAGCAGATGGAAGCCAATGAAGCTGAGTTGGCAATTTTTAATCATGCTCTTTCCCCGGTTCAGCAACGTAATTTAGAGCGTCATCTGCAGTGCCATGTGATCGATCGAACTGGTTTGATCCTAGATATCTTTGCGCAAAGAGCCAAAAGCCATGTGGGTAAGACCCAGGTGCAATTGGCGAATGTTCGCTACCAAGTATCAAGATTGGTCAAAGCCTGGAGTCACTTGGAGCGCCAAAAGGGCGGTATTGGTATGCGCGGCGGCCCTGGTGAGACTCAGATGGAATTAGACCGAAGGATGCTTGAAAATAAGGCAAAGCGCTTGCAAGCTGAATTGGAAAAATTGCAAAAGCAACAGGCGACCCAGCGTCGCTCCAGAGAAAAGGGCGGGGTTTTTTCAGTTTCTTTGGTTGGATACACCAATGCTGGTAAATCGACCTTGTTCAATGCTCTGACCAAGGCCGGCACCTACGCTGCAGACCAATTGTTTGCAACATTGGATACCACCTCAAGAAGGGTTTATTTGCCCGAGATTGGTAATGCAGTTGTTTCTGATACGGTTGGATTTATCCGAGATCTTCCCCATCAGTTGGTGGAGGCTTTTAGGGCAACTTTGGATGAAACCGTCAGGGCGGATTTATTGCTCCATGTGGTCGATGCATCGAGCTTTGACCGCGAGCAACAAATGATTGAGGTGGACAAGGTTTTGGCTGAAATTGGGGCCAATGAAACCCCCCAACTGGTTGTGGTTAACAAAATTGACCAAGTCCCTGCTTTAATGGAAAGAGGACCGGTTGTTCGTTATGACAGAAATGGCAAGGTTGCAGCCATTTATGTATCCGCCAAAGAGGGCATTGGCTTGGATTTGTTGCGTCAAACTTTAACTGATTTGGCAAAGAACACTGATAGAATGAAGGCTCCTGTAGACGAGGTTCCTTCTGTTGCAGAATTAAGTTCACAGGCCCCAGCTAAACGCTGGGAATCGTTAGATGTTTTTCATACTCGTACAGGAATGTATTCTCCCTTCGATGCGTAAATTACTAAAAATATTCTCAGTTAATGATCCCGGTTGGGGCAATAACCATCAATCAGGCCCAGATCGCGGCCGTGATGAAAAAGACGCGACTCCACCTCGTCAAGAGGAGAGACCTCGTCAACCTCAAAAACAAGATGGCCCGCCTGATTTAGATCAGCTGTGGACAGACTTCAACAACCGCCTGAATAATTTATTCAAAGGTAAGGGCCAAGGTGGTGGCAATAATCAGCCGCCATCATCCAAAGGAACTGGCGGCGGCGATGGCATGAAGTCAGGTATTGGCGCCGGAGTCGTGGTGTTGGTGGCCGTTGTGGTTTGGGTATTCAGTGGTTTTTTCATGATCCAA
This sequence comes from uncultured Polynucleobacter sp., assembly GCA_937863045.1. Classification (GTDB taxonomy): domain Bacteria; phylum Pseudomonadota; class Gammaproteobacteria; order Burkholderiales; family Burkholderiaceae; genus Polynucleobacter. The sequence goes on from CALMBU010000010.1 coordinate 18,705, forward strand.
GAGGGTCAAACAGGTGTGGTTTTACATTTTGGTAAATACAGTCACACCACCCGTCCTGGTATCAACTGGCGCATGCCTTGGCCTGTTCAGTCTCACGAAGTGGTGAACTTATCATCCATTCGTTCCGTTGAAGTGGGTAGAGCCAATTTAATCAAAGCATCAAATCTCAAAGACTCTTCAATGTTGACTGAAGATGAGAACATCATTGACGTGAAATTTGCTGTGCAATATCGCTTAAAAGATGCTTCTGAGTATTTGTTCAATAACAAAGATCCTGATGCAGCCGTTGTTCAATCTGCTGAAACAGCAGTGCGTGAGATTGTGGGTAAGAGCAAGATGGACAACGTCTTGTATGAGAACCGTGAAAAACTCGCGATCGACTTGAATGCGTCTATTCAGAAAATCTTGGACAGTTACAAAGCCGGTATTTTCATCACCAGTGTGACTGTTCAAAACGTGCAACCACCTGAGCAAGTTCAAGCAGCGTTTGACGATGCTGTGAAAGCTGGTCAAGACCGTGAGCGTTTGAAAAACGAAGGTCAGGCTTACGCAAATGACATCATTCCAAAAGCCCGTGGTGCTGCCGATCGTTTGATGCAAGAAGCGGAAGGTTATAAGGCCAAAGTGACTGCAACAGCAGAGGGTGATGCCACTCGCTTCAAATTGATTCAAGTTGAGTACGCCAAGGCTCCTCAGGTAACTCGTGAGCGCATGTACATCGATGCCATGCAGGAAATTTATAACAACGTGACCAAGGTCATGGTTGATCAGCGTTCAAGCAATGGCAGCTTGTTGTACTTGCCACTTGATAAGTTGATTCAACAGGTGGGTCCGAATACTGCACCGTTACCGTTGCAGACTTCAAACACCATGGCAAATACACCTGCCAATACTTCAACTCCTAACCCTAACTCACCAATTGTGAACCCTGCAGCAGCTCCTGCTAGCAGAAGCGACAACTCTGGTTTGCGCAGTCGTGAACGATAGGAGACCGACAGAATGATGAATCGAATTTTCCCAATTATTGCCGGCCTGTTTATTTTGATCGGTCTTTTATCGTCAACCATTTTTGTTGTTGATCAGCGTCAGTACGCCGCAGTGTTTGCCTTTGGTGAATTAAAGCGCGTGGTAGAAGAGCCTGGTTTGCAATTTAAATTACCACCACCGTTCCAAAGTGTGCAGTTTTTTGAGCGCCGCATTTTGACCATTGATACACCAGATGCAGAGCGTTTCATCACTGCTGAAAAGAAAAACCTATTGGTTGATTCTTTTGTGAAGTGGCGCATTGTTGAGCCACGCAAGTTCTTCATCAGCTTCAGAGGTGATGAGCGTATGGCTCAAGATCGTCTGAATCAGTTGGTTAAATCAGCCTTGAACGAAGAATTCACCAAGCGCACCGTTCGTGAATTGATTTCTGAGCAGCGCGAGCAAGTGATGCAGAACATCCGTAAGAAGGTCGCTGAGGAAGCCGCTGACATTGGTATTGAAATTGTGGACGTGCGTTTAAAGAGAATTGATTTGTTGGCAGAGATCAGTGAATCAGTTTTCCGCCGTATGGAAGCAGAGCGTAAGCGTGTGGCCAATGAGTTGCGTTCAACAGGTTCTGCTGAGTCTGAAAAAATCAGAGCTGATGCTGAGCGTCAGCGCGATATTATTTTGTCCAAAGCTTACCGTGATGCTCAAAAAATCAAGGGTCAGGGTGATGCGCGAGCCACCGCTTTCTATGGTGAAGCCTTTAACCGTGATCCACAGTTTGCTCAGTTCTACAGAAGTCTTGAGGCTTACCGCAGCAGCTTTAAAACCAAGCAAGACTTGATGGTGATGGATCCAAGTTCTGAGTTTTTAAAGTTCATGAAAAGTAGCAGACCACAGTCTTCAAACTCAAATGCGACGGCCAAGTAATGAATCGTTGGTTATTGCCTGAAAACATCGCAGATATCTTGCCTTCAGAGGCAAGAAAGATTGAAGATTTACGCCGCATTCTTTTAGATCGTTTTCAGGCCTATGGCTATGAATTGGTCATGCCTCCGATGCTGGAGTACCTAGATTCATTGCTGACTGGCTCAGGTCAGGACTTGAATCTAAAAACCTTCAAACTGGTGGATCAGATTTCAGGCAGAACTTTGGGCCTGAGGGCTGATATGACCCCTCAAGTTGCCAGGATTGACGCGCACCTACTAAATCGCCAAGGTGTCACACGCCTTTGCTACGCTGGATCAATTCTTCACACCCGAGCAGCTGCAGGATCGAGCTCAAGAGAGCAGTTGCAGTTGGGTGCTGAGATCTATGGTCATGCTGGTTGGGAAGCGGATCTTGAGATTCAGGCTTTATTGAATGATGTTCTCAATTTGAGTCAAGTCGGTGATATCACCTTGGACATGTCTCATGCTGGTCTTTTGACAGCTATTTTGGGCGATTTCACCCCCAAGTCAGAATCTCTAGATGCCCTTTACTCTGCATTACAGACCAAAGATTTGCCTGGTTTGAATCTGGTTCTTCAGGATTGGCCATCTGAGGTCAAGTCGGCTGTTTTAGCGTTGGCTGATCTTGGCGGTTCACCTGAAAAGGTCTTGGCTGCGGCTCGTCAAAATTTACCTAAAACTGCTGGAGTTAAAGCTGCTTTGGATGAGTTAGAGCGTCTTTGCGCAGCTGTTAAAGAGTTGCCAAATTGCCCTCATTTGAACTTAGACCTCTCTGATTTGAAGGGTTACCAGTATCACAGCGGGGTGATGTTTGCCGCCTATGTTGAGGGCTTGCCAGTGGCGATTGCGCGTGGCGGTCGTTACGACATGGTGGGCAAGGCATTTGGTCGCTCACGCCCAGCCACAGGTTTTTCATTAGATATCATGACTTTAGCTCGTATTTCTAAGAAAGACTCTAGAAAAACCGCGATCCTTGCTCCCTGGTCCAATGATCAAACATTGAGCCAAGAGATCGCTCAATTGCGCTCACAAGGTCAAGTTGTGATCCAGTTACTGCCTGGTCACGAACAAGATGGTGATGAGTTTCATTGCGATCGCGAGTTAGTGAATCAAAAAGGTGCATGGGTCATTAAGACAAGAGCGTAAAATGCTCGTTTGCACAATTTCTAATTAATTTTTCTTGGTTCTTATGTCTGCACAGAAATCTAGCGGTAAATCGGGTCGTAACGTTGTTGTGATTGGCACCCAATGGGGTGATGAGGGTAAAGGCAAGATTGTTGACTGGTTAACAGACCACGCTGAAGGCGTGGTTCGCTTCCAAGGCGGTCACAATGCTGGTCACACGCTGATCATCAATGGTCAAAAGACCATTTTGCGTTTAATTCCATCTGGCATCATGCGCCCAGGCGTGACTTGCTACATCGGTAACGGTGTGGTTTTGTCGCCTGAAGCTCTCTTTAAAGAAATTGGTGAGCTTGAGGCTGCTGGTGTTGATGTTCGTTCACGCCTCAAGATTTCTGAAGCAACTACTTTGATTTTGCCGTATCACGTGGCCATTGATCATGCGCGTGAAGCTAAGCGCGGTAATGCCAAGATTGGTACAACCGGTCGTGGTATTGGTCCAGCTTACGAAGATAAAGTGGCGCGTCGCGCCCTCAGGGTTCAAGACTTGTTCTTCCCAGAATCTTTTGCTGAAAAACTAAAAGAAAACCTCGAATATCACAATTTTGTCTTAACTCAGTACTTCAAGGCGCCGGCCTTGGACTTTGCTGAGGTCAGAGACGGTATGTTGAGTTATGCCGATCAGTTGCGCCCATTGGTGGCCGACGTTTCAAGCGACTTGGATGCAGTACAAAAAGCGGGTAAAAACTTGTTATTCGAAGGTGCGCAGGGCGCATTGTTGGATATCGACCACGGTACCTACCCATTTGTGACATCTTCTAACTGTGTGGCTGGTAATGCAGCCGCTGGTTCTGGCGTTGGTCCAGGCAGTCTTCACTATGTGCTTGGTATCACCAAAGCTTATTGCACACGCGTGGGTTCAGGACCTTTCCCAAGCGAGTTATACGATCACGCCAATCCAAAAGCGCAAGACCCAATTGGTCTGCGTTTGGCTGAAATTGGTAAAGAGTTTGGCTCAGTGACTGGCCGTCCTCGCAGAACGGGTTGGTTAGATGCAGCGGCATTGAAGCGTTCTATTCAGATCAGTGGTGTGACAGGCCTTTGCATGACCAAGCTGGACGTTTTAGACGGCCTTAAAGAATTGCGTCTGTGCGTAGGTTACAAGCTAGACGGCAAGACTTTGGACGTTCTTCCACGTGGTTCTGATGCAGTGGCCAGATGTGAACCGATTTATGAGACTTTCCCAGGCTGGACTGAGACGACGGTTGGCATTCAGAAGTGGGACGAGCTACCAAAAGCAGCTCAAACTTACCTCAAGAGAGTTGAAGAAGTGGCGTGCGTTCCGATTGCCATGGTTTCAACAGGCCCAGACCGCAATGAAACAATCTTGCTTCAACACCCATTTGAGGCTTGATCACAGATCGCTACCCCGACAAAACGGCGCTTTAGGCGCCGTTTTTCTTTGGGGCTGCCGCATTCCTCGAGGTCTGCAAACAAAGCCTGCCAAACAATTTCTACGATACTTTTGATAAATTATTATGAATTGACACATTCTTATAAGACAATGGGGTATGACTAAAAAAAGTACTAAAGGGACATTGGCTCTATCTGAGTCAAAAGCAAAAAATCTCCCAGAAAAGCAAGGCACGGTGCAGGGTCACCGAGATGGATTTGGATTTGTTATCCCTGATGATGGCGGTGAAGATGTCTTTTTAAATGAGCGCGAGATGTCGCGTGTGATGCATCACGATAAAGTGATTGTCAGGGTTTCTGGAGTCGATCGACGCGGTCGCCCAGAGGGTCAAATCAGCGAAGTGCTCATGCATGCCAATCAATTTGTGATTGGTCGTTTATTGAATGAAAACGGCGTTTTAATTTGTGCTCCTGAGGACAAGAGAATCGGGCATGACATTCTGATTCCACCCAAAGGGCAGGGTAACGCTAAATTAGGTCAAGTGGTTTCTGTTGAGATCATTGACTACCCAGACAGTTACCGCCAAGCAGTTGGTCGCGTGGTTGAGGTTCTAGGTGAGATCGATGACCCTGGTATGGAAATCGAAATCGCCGTGCGCAAGTATGGTGTGCCACATTTGTTTTCACCAGCGGCTGCCAAAGAAGCAGAAGCACTGCCCGATGAAATCAGGGATGAAGACCTAGAGGGTCGCATTGATTTACGCGATATTCCTCTGGTGACCATTGACGGTGAAGATGCCCGTGACTTCGATGACGCTGTTTACTGTGAGCCAGTAGCTTGGGGCAAAGAAAAAGCTTGGCGCTTGATTGTTGCCATTGCGGACGTATCTCACTACGTCAAACCAGGCCACCCGCTCGATACCGACGCTATCAGTCGTGCCACATCTGTTTACTTCCCGCGCAGAGTGATACCGATGCTGCCGGAAAAAATATCCAATGGCCTGTGCTCCCTAAAACCTGAAGTTGATCGCTTGTGCATGGTTTGTGATGCAGTGATTGATGTTCATGGTGAAGTGCAGGCGTATCAGTTCTATCCAGCGGTGATGCATTCAGCACAGCGCTTCACTTACAACACCGTTTGGGAAATTCTAAGCAATTCAAATGGCCCAGAGGCTGCGCGCTTCAAGCACCTTAAAAAGAATTTGGATCGCTTGTACAGTCTTTATAAAGTGTTGCGTGCTGCACGCGACAAGCGTGGCGCGATTGATTTCGAAACAACTGAAACACAAATCATCAGCAACGCTTTGGGTAAGATTGAACGCATTGAGCCAAGAGTGCGCAATGAGGCGCACCGTGTGATTGAAGAGTGTATGTTGGCAGCCAACGTTTGCGCTGCTGATTTTTTAGATAAAAATGGCCATGCCTCTTTATTCCGAGTTCATGCTGAACCATCAGTCGAAAAGTTATTGACTCTCAAGCAAGTATTGAGAACGGCTGGTTTAAATTTGGGTGGCTCAGATAAACCAAGACCCAAAGACTTTGCTAAGTTGATTGAAGAAATCAAGCCAAGGCCTGATGCCAGCATGCTTCAGTCAGTGGTGTTGAGATCGATGCAACAAGCGGTGTATCAACCTGATAACTACGGTCACTTTGGTTTGGCGTATCCGGCTTATGCTCACTTCACCAGCCCAATTCGTCGTTATCCTGACTTATTGGTTCATCGCGCCATCAAAGCCATTTTGGCGAAGAAGACTTATTCACCGAGCATCCCATCGGATGTGGTTTTGAACTTGGCCATGCCAAAGAGCGGTCCTGGTCGTGTGAATGCCGCCAATGCCAAGAAGTCTCACGAAGAGGGTAAATTAAAACCGGCTGCCAAAACAGCCCGAGGTTCTAAAGCCAAGCAAGAGGCATCAACCGCCATGGCCGCTTGGGCTCAATTGGGGGTTCATTGTTCGTCTAATGAGCGGCGCGCAGATGAAGCATCACGAGATGTTGAGGCTTGGCTGAAGTGTTACTACATGCGCGACCATCTCGGTCAGGAGTACGCCGGCACGATCACTGGTGTTGCAACATTTGGTTTATTTGTGCAGCTAGAAAGTCTCTTTGTTGAAGGCATGATTCACATCAGCGAACTTGGTGGCGACTACTACCAATACGATGAAGCCAGACAAGAGCTGCGTGGTGAACGCACAGGCATTCGTTACAGACTCACTGATCGGGTCCATGTGTTGGTCAGCCGAGTTGATTTGGATGCACGCAGGATTGAATTCAGTTTGGTCAAACCAAACAGCGATAGAAATGGCGTTGCTGGCATTGGAGCCAGCGACCGTTTCTCACAAGTGGACCAAGGTCGAGGTAATAAATCTGGCCGACATCCTGGCGCTAAAAAATCTTCATCAAGATCTCACGGCAGCTCTCATTCCAGCTCAAGGGCCAATCCGAACTCAAGCGCAACGCAGGCTGGCGTTAAAAAATCTCGCGGAGCTTCTGCAGAAACTTCTGCTGGTTTATCATCGCCACCCGCTAAGTCAGCAGGTGCCGCTAAAAAGAAAACCACAGCAGCCAAGGCTGGTAAAAAACCAAAAAAAGCCAGTAATGCCAAATCAAAAGGGCATGAGTTAAGTATTCGTAAAGGTCGTCGTTAATGTCAGATAGAGATTCAAAAAAAGAGCAATCGCACAAACAGCAAGGTGGTGATGGCAAGCAAATGATTTTGGGTTTCCATGCCGTGATTGCAAGATTGAGGCAAGATCCTGAGTCATTGAGAACTGTTTACGTTGATCCCGCAAGGCGCGATCGCAGGATGCAAGACTTCATCAAATCTGCGGAACCTATTTTAGGTAGACGCTTGCATCAGGCAGACACTGAACGCTTAAGAACTCTTGCTGGTAATGATCGACATCAAGGAGTGGTGGCTTTTGCCGACACCATTTCTAAAGTTCAGACCTTGGACGAGCTATTGGATGCCTTGAGTGGCCCAGCACTTTTATTGATTTTAGATGGCGTGACCGATCCTCATAATCTTGGAGCATGTCTTCGAGTCGCAGATGGTGCAGGTGTTGATGCTGTGATCGTGCCTAAAGATCGCTCCGCACATT
>CALMBU010000011.1 GCA_937863045.1 uncultured Polynucleobacter sp.
CTGCTAGAGGGCGGGCAACTAAACTCAACTCAATCAACTTGGATAGTGATTGGTATTGGTATTAATTTAACTGCAAATGAAGATTTAGAAAAAACCATTCAGCGTCCGATTGCCAGCTTAGATCAAATCAGCGAAGTTAAAGCGATGGATGCTGATGTTTTGTGGCTCGCCATCCTCAAGGAGCTAGCAGAAACCATTGAGATTTTTGAACAATACTCATTCGCGGAGTTTCAAGAAGAATGGAACTCATGGGATATCTATAAAGATAAAACCTGTACCATCATTCAGAATGAGCAAATACAATCTGAAGGTTTTGAACGAGGTGTCGATGATCAAGGTCACTTACTCATTGAATCCAACCATAAGATAGAAAAAATTATCAGTGGCGATGTTTCTTTAAAGGCAAAAGCATGAGCATCTTGTTGATCGACATCGGCAACAGCAGACTGAAATGGGCCGTGGCACATAGCAATGGTGACCTGCAATCTGATTTTGTTGATCAAGGCGCAAGCATGAATGATTCATCCAATCAACTTGCTCAATTTGATCAAATATCAAAAAATCAAACCATTGAAAAAATCATTTGCTCAAGTGTCATCAGCGAAGACCAAACCCTCGCTCTTAAAAACCATTTAAAAGCGATCCTCCCTCAAGCATCGTGGTTTCAAATCAATGGTGTATCAGCTATAGAGTATCTGGGCAGCCAATACGATCAAGCAGAACAATTAGGTACGGATAGAAGGGCGATGGCACTTGGCGCTCATCAGATGTTTCCGGGTAAAAATGTTTTGGTGGTCAGCGCTGGAACCGCAACGACCATTGACCTGATCACCCCCACCCACCATATGGGTGGCTGGATACTTCCAGGCATGGCATTGATGACCGATGCACTCAATTTAAACACTGCTCAACTACCCAAAGTTGCAACTGATCAAGAAAGATCTTCATTATCAATAGGCACCAACACCAACGATGCCATTTATCAAGGTATCTTGGCCAGTCATCTTGGTGCAATCTCGATTGCACAAGAGTATGCAAAGAATCAAAAAATTAAACTGGATCTGGCGATCCTTACTGGCGGTAATGCCAAATTATTGACATCTCCTCTAAAAGAATATTCTTCGTCAGCGCCGGTTCATCATGAGGAGCAATTGGTGCTTAAAGGGCTCTTGGCTTGGCACAAAATGGGATTAACTTGATGAGTAAAAAAATAAAAGCTGCATTGATCATCGCATTTAGCATCGTGATCTTGTTGGCCTTGCAAATTAATGCCAACTCTTTCAGAGCTAAAAGCACTATCAACTCTTGGGTAGAAACTGCTTTTCAGGGATCTGCAGCAGCTGTTCAAGAAAATGATCAAATCAAACTTCTGAGCCCTGCACAATCAAACTCTTCCGGACCATCAAGCCCTGATCTTGTTGACAAGAGCCGTCGTTGATCGATCATGGATAAACGGTATGGCATAAGCCTTACCGCCCCAAGTTTTAACCAAGGCTGTTTCAGCCAAATCATCGATTTGATAATCGCCGCCTTTGACATAAATATCAGGCTTAACTTTTGCGATCAGCTCAACCGGTGTTTTTTCATCAAACATCACGACTAAATCAACAGACTCCAAAGCAGCCAATAAAGCCATACGATCATCTTGAGCATTGAGTGGCCTTGCATCACCCTTCCCCAATAAGCGCACAGAACTGTCTGCATTCACTCCAAGCACCAAACTAGCACCAAGGCTTTTAGCTTGAGCCAAATAGCTCACGTGACCTCTGTGCAAGATATCAAATACACCATTTGTAAAAACAATTGGCTTTGGCAAACGAGCCAAAGCCTCCTGTAGATTTTCTACAGAACAAATTTTCTTTTCAAATGCAGGTAGCGGTAATTTATTTAGATTTGGCGTTGTCATAGGCAACATCTTACAACTGACTAGATATTTTCTAAATTATTTAAGAGTGTTTGTGCATGCTGAGTGATCAGCAACTGCTCTTCTGCTTCAATTTTCTGTAAATTGGCTGTCATCAAGCGAGTTCTTGGATTTTTCTCAAACTCAGCTCGGTGGTTGATTAAAAAATTCCAATACAAGGTGGTCATTGGGCAAGCATCAGGTCCATACCTTTTGGTGGATTGGTATGCGCAAGACTCACAATAATTACTCATTCTTTTAATGTATGCGCCACTAGCCACATAGGGCTTGCTGGTAAATCTTCCGCCATTTGCAAACAAGGCCATGCCAGCTGTATTGGGTAACTCAACCCATTCAATTGCATCAACATAAATGGCGAGATACCACTCGCAAACTTGCTGGGGCAATAATTCAGCCAACAAAGCAAAATTACCAGTCACCATCAATCTTTGAATGTGGTGGGCGTAGCCATATTTCAAGGTTTGCTGAATCGCATCTTTCATACAGGCCATTTTGGTATCAGCCGTCCAATACCAATCAGGCAACTTTCTTTGATGCTGATAAAAATTATCTTCTGCCATTTTTGGCATATCCAAGTAATACATGCCTCGAATAAATTCGCGCCAACCTAATACTTGACGAATAAATCCCTCAACCGCACTTAAAGATACCTGCTTTTTTTCATATGCATGAATCGCAGCATCAACCACTTCTTTAGGGTCAATCAGCTTTAAATTCAGTGCTGTTGACATGATGGAGTGCCAACCGAATGGCGTATCTGTCCACATGGCATCCTGATGCACGCCAAACATTGGCAAACGAAACTCCACGAAATGATTCAAGGCCAATAAAGCTTGCTCTCTCGTCACAGCCCATGCAAAGTTATCAAGCTCACCGGGGTGCTTGGTATATCTTGACTGAACGTATGCGATCACCTCTTTGCTGATTGCATCAGGAGTAAACCATAAGGGTTCAGTTATTTTTCCTGGTCCTTTTTTGGGATAAGGCTTTCTATTTTGCTCATCAAAGTTCCACTGGTCACCCTCTGGCTCGCCACTCTCTTGAATCAGGACCTTGTGTTTTTTGCGCAGATAGCGATAGAAGTATTCAAGTCTGATTTCTTTTTTATTACCAACCCATTCTTTGAATTCATCAAGACCACAATAAAAATGATTGTCCGGCGCAAGGGTCAAAAAGATTTCAAGCTCACTGGCTAAATCTTGTAATTCTTTTCTCAATCGCCATTCACCAGGCTCCACACAAACCAAGTGAGTGAACTTGTGCTTCTTAATATGCTCCCTAAGAACAGAGGCTATTGATTGCTTGCCTTCCTTCACATAGGTCAGTATGTATTTTTTATCTTTTAATACTTTTGCAAAATGTCGCATGGCCGACAAGAAAATGGCGATCTTGGCTTTATGTGTCCAAACATAATTGGCCTCAACCTCAGACTCAATCATGATCACTTCATCTTTTGATGCATCAAAATGTTTAAAGGCCGAACTATCGGCCTTTAATTGATCACCCAGTACTAAGACAAGTTTTTTCACATCAACCGTCTGAACGCTTTGTACGCCAAACTTTGACGTTCGCAGAAATATCTTGAAGCGCAGTCATGACCTTCACACCGTCAGGGGTGCGCTTGCGCAATGCCTGATTATCTCCACCCACCCACAACTCAATACCTGGGGCCAGCTTTGCCTTGAGTTCATTCAAACCATCCACCACTTGGTTTTGGTTCATCTGTGAAGAAAACGACAAAGCAATCACATCTGCTTTTTGTGCTCTTGCTGCTTGAGCAATTTCAAGGATAGGGGTTTGAGTTCCCAAAGAGACGCAAGAACATCCCTCCAAAGCCATCAGCGCTTCAGCCATCAAAAGACCTAAGCTGTGATGCTCTTGTGGGAATGTGGTCAATAAAATTCTTGGTCTAGCCAATTCTTCGTTTTGACCAATATGACCACGCGGCACTGAATTGATGGCTGTTCTCAGCAAATGTTTGATTTGTTCTGTGAACAAATGCTCTTCATGTATCTCTAACTTGCCATTGGCCCAGTACTCGCCAATGTTTCTAATGAGTGGCGCCACAATTTCAACCACAAATCGATCTAAACCGATTTTCATCAAAGTAGTAGAAAGTGCCAATCTCAAAGCTTCAGTTTGATGAGATCTCAATAGATCCAGATAACGATCCATCTCCTCTTGAGTAATGACAGATGCAAGATGAGGGCTTTGCTCAAGCGCCTGATTACTTTTAGCACTTAATTCTTTGAGTGCCTCAATCGGCAAAGGCACGATGCGCCCAGGACGGAATCCTGAGTCCAATAATCTTTTTAAAATACGCAGTTTTTCGATTTGATCAGCCGGATAAACGCGATCATCATTCTTATCCCGCAAAGGGATTGGGAAGTTATAACGTCTTTCCCACACTCGAAGTGTGTCTTTAGCAATCCCAGTATCGCGCTCGACCGCAGCGATGCTCAACATGTCTGGCAAATTGGTAAATCTAACATTCATAAGGAAAAACTCACGTTTGTCGCCAAGTGAATACGAGGTATCGACCAGGAAATTCTACACTGTCTTAGACATAATTTGCGTTTATTTTGATTTATGCTTAATATTGCACCACATTGTTCATTTGCCCTAGACAAAAGTACTGCCTGTCCATGGTAAGTAGCAAATACCAATAAAACCTGGGTCGAGGAGACAAACCCAATGATGGTCGGAGCTGAGAACAGATCCAGAGCCCCACAACAGGCAACTAAAAGCCTGGGGGCTCATTTTTACAGAATGGCCTTAACAGCCCTTCTGCTGGTAGTTCTTATGTGGTTTTTTTGGCCAAAGGAAGCTGTTGCGATGAATTGCTCTAAAACACTGTCCCACACCTTTCTAAGACTTCAAGATGAAGCCCCTCAAAACCTGTGCCAATACCAAGGCAAAGTGGTTCTGATCGTTAATACTGCCAGTTATTGTGGTTTTACAAGTCAATATGACGGCTTAGAGAAGCTTTATAGCCAATATAAAGACAAAGGTTTGGTCATTCTTGGCTTTCCATCGAATGACTTTGGCAAACAAGAACCTGGATCAAACAAAGAAATTGCTGATTTTTGCCACAATACCTACGGCGTTAAATTTCCAATGTTTGCTAAGTCATCCGTCACCGGGCCTAATGCAAACCCACTTTTCAAGCATTTGATTGAACAAACGGGCACCAAACCTCGTTGGAACTTCTATAAGTATCTGGTTAATCGTCAAGGTAATGTCGTTGACGCATACAGCAGCATGACATCCCCTAGCAGCACAAAGATTGTTGCTCAAGTTGAAAAGTTACTTCAGGAGAAACCGTAATGAATGCCCCAGAAAAGATTTTTCTTCCTGATGTTCAAGCCAGCCGAGATGAACGCAACATTGTGATTCAAAAAGTTGGCATTAAAGCTGTGCGCCATCCTGTTCACATTAAAACTAAATCCGGCTCACAGGCTAGCGTGGCAATGATTGATATGACCGTTAAGCTTCCATCGGATGTTAAAGGTACTCACATGTCCAGGTTTTTAGAAGTTCTACAAAACCAACATGCGCCACTTGAATTTGATTCTGTCAAAAAATTGATGAGCACCATGCTTGATCGCTTGGAGGCCACAGAGGGTCACATTGATATGAAGATGCCACTTTTCTTAAATAAAGTGGCGCCAGTCTCTGGTGTTGAGAGCTTGCTTGATTACGACTTACATATCAAAGCAGCTTTTGAAAAAGGTTCTTTGCGCTACACACTACAAGTACAAGTTCCAGTGACCAGCTTGTGCCCATGCTCGAAAAAAATCTCTGAGTATGGCGCTCACAACCAGCGCTCACACATTGTGATTGCTGCCGAGATCACTGAAAATATGGACGCCGAAGACTTAATCAAAATCGCTGAACAAGCAGCATCTTGCGAACTTTGGGGTCTATTAAAGCGCCCTGACGAAAAATACGTGACTGAAAAAGCTTATGACAATCCTAAATTTGTCGAAGATTTGGTCAGAGACATTGCAGTGGCACTTGATCACTCAGAAAAAGTGATTGCCTATGAAGTGTCATCAGAAAATTTTGAATCTATCCACAACCACTCTGCTTATGCATGGTTAGCGAAAGATAAACGACAGAATCATTAACCCTTTTAACCACAAGACATGAAGCCCGCTGAGCGCAGTTTCTCTCCCTCCCTTATTTATGCTCAGGGGTGTCTTGTGGTTTTCTTATTCAAAGCCAATGAAAGAGTCTCATGAAAATAGCCATCGTTGGCGCTGGCATATCAGGCCTTGGATGTGCCTATGCTCTTAGTAAACTAGATAATTGTGAGGTCACCATCTACGAAGGTGGCAATCACATTGGCGGGCACAGCAACACAGTTGATTTGACCCTTGACACCCCATCAGGCAAAGTTACTCACGGTGTAGACACTGGATTTTTGGTATTCAATCAAAGAACCTACCCAAGACTCATTCGTCTATTCCATGAAATTGATGTAGAGATTGCCAAATCTGACATGTCCTTTTCTGTGTCGATCCCAAAACAAAATGGCGATGTACTAGAGTGGTCAGGCACCAGCATTGATTCATTGTTTGCTCAAAGAAAAAATATCCTGAGCCCTTCATTTTTACGCATGGTCAAAGACATTATTCGATTCAACCGAATCTGTACAAAATTGGCCGCAGATAAAAATTTGGATGAAATTGATTTAACTGTTGGCGAATTCATTAAAAAACATCGCTTCAGCCAGCAGTTTCAAGATTGGTATTTTTTACCCATGGTTGGTGCCATCTGGTCCTGCCCAGTGTCTCAAATGCTGGCCTTCCCAATCGCCACCATGATTAGATTTTGCTTCAACCATGGATTGATTCAAATTGCAGATAGGCCCCAATGGTTGACCGTCAAAGGCGGCTCAAGAGAATACGTCAAAAAATTGTGCGCGCACATTGAACAGAACCAGGGCTCATTCATTCGAGAGCGCGTCACTTCTGTTTCTAGAAACATCAATCAAGTCAACATCAGCACAGCTCATGGCACCATCAGTTATGACCATGTGGTGATGGCTTGTCACAGCGATCAAGCACTGAATGCTCTCAAAGATCCAAGTACAGAAGAAGAAAATATTCTTGGCTCTGTTAAATATCAAGATAATCGTGCGGTTTTACACACAGATGCTTCTTTGTTGCCGAAAAAAGAAAAATGTTGGGCAGCTTGGAACTATGCAAGCACTCAAAGTGAAAATCTCCAAGATCAAGAAGTGTGTGTTAACTACTTGATCAATCAACTACAACCATTGCCTGAAAGTTGGGCCAATCAGCCAGTGATCGTTAGCTTGAACCCTGTGGTTGAACCTAAAGCAGAAACAGTTCATGCGGATATTCAGTATGCGCACCCCGTGTTTGATCAGGCAGCCATTCTTGCTCAGCAAAACTTATCCTTAATACAAGGTCTGAACAATACATGGTACTGTGGAGCATGGACCGGTTACGGATTCCACGAAGATGGCCTGCGTTCGGGTGAACTTGTGGCTGAAGCAATCCAGGAAATTTTAAGATTCGCGAGAAAAACCACAATAACAGCATGAGCATTGCAAAAATTTGTTTTGGCCAAGTTCGACATGCTCGCCTAAAGCCAGCAATCAATAAGTTTGCATACTCTGTTTTTACTTTGCGCATCCCAATGCGCCAAAGAAAAATCAATCCCAAAGGGATATCTCAAACAGGCTTGGGTGACAACAAGCTTTCTTGGCTCACTTTCTATGACAAAGACCACGGTAGGGGCGAAAACGATTCTCTTTCATGGGCTCTTGATTTGGTCAAAAGTGAAGGGGTCACTGACATTGATGGAGAGGTCTGGCTTCAAACATTCCCCCGAGTATTAGGTTATGTGTTTAATCCAGTCAGCTTTTGGTTTTTTGAAAATCGCTCAGGAGATTTAAGAGCCATCTTGGCTGAGGTCAATAACACCTTTGGCGAAAGACATTGCTACCTTTTGAGCGACCCAAATGGTCAACATCTTCAATGGGGTCGGTGTTTTTTATCCAATAAAGTCTTTCATGTGTCACCATTTTGCGAAGTCAAAGGTGAATACCAATTCAGGTTTTTCTCAAAACCTGAATCTGGGCAGCACGTTGCCAGAATTGAATATCATGACCAGGGTCCACTCCTGATCACCAGCGTTAGTGGAATTGAACAAAATATTGAATTAAAAAGTATCATTTGGTCTGCGATTAGATATCCAGCCATGAGCATTGGAGTGATTGCCAGAATTCATTGGCAAGCTTTGCGTTTATGGCTAAAAGGTGTCCAATTTCATAGCAAACCAACACCACCTTCTACGGAAGTTAGTAAATGAGTTCGAACACCAATACCATTGATGGCTTTTTACCAAGTTTGCCTTGGCATGCCAAAGCCGTTCTATCGCTTCTGAAGAATATTCAGGTTGGACAATTACAAGTTATCAGCCCTGAAGGACAGCCCCTGACTTTCAAGGGTGCACATGCAGGCATCGAAGCGACCATTCAAATTCATGATTGGGAAGTTTGTAGGGCTTGCTTGAAATCAGGTGACATTGGATTTGCAGAGGCTTACATCAAGGGCCTGTGGGATTCTCCGGATTTACTGTCGCTCCTAAGGTTGCTTTTAGCCAACAGGCAGGAAATCGAAGCCATCATTTATGGAAATTGGTGGGGTCGCTTAGGCTATCGCATCAAACATTGGTTCAATAAAAACACCAAGGCTGGTAGCAAAAAGAACATTCATGCGCATTACGATATCGGCAATGCCTTTTATGCGCTTTGGTTAGACCCAAGCATGACTTATTCAAGCGCTTGCTTTGATTCCAAAGATACGCCTTTGGTAGAAGCTCAGGTCGCCAAATATCAAAAAATCATTCAATCTCTTGGGCTCACTCCAGGAGAAAAAATTCTCGAGGTTGGTTGCGGCTGGGGCGGCCTCATGGAGCAGGCTTGCTTAAAAGGTGTTGATATTGACTGCTTGACCATTTCTGAGGAGCAAGCAAAGTATGCACGTGATCGTGGCGAAAGAATCCAAGCCAAAGGTTTGGGTCGCCATCAAATCTTGCTGCAAGATTACCGTGACCATCAAGAGCAGTACGATGGCATTGCCTCAATTGAAATGTTTGAAGCAGTTGGCGAAAGCTATTGGCCAAGTTATTTTGAAATGCTACAAAGATGCTTAAAGCCAGGTAAAAAAGCTTGTATTCAAACCATTGTTATTGCTGATAGCTTATTTGAAAAATACCGTAATGGTTCAGACTTTATTCAACAATATGTATTTCCTGGCGGCATGCTGCCTTCAGAAGAAAAGTTTATAGCGGCGGCGGCCAAGCAGGGTCTTGTGACCGAAAGCGTTTATCGCTTTGGGCATGACTATCAAAAAACCTTGGTCTTATGGCATGAAAAGTTCAACCAGCAATTAGAAGTAATCAAAGCCCAGGGGTTTGATCAAAAGTTCATCCGCCTATGGAATCTTTACTTGATGTACTGTGCTGCAGGATTTGCTGAAAAAAGCACAGATGTCATTCAATTCACCCTAAGAAAGCCCGACACAAATGGCGCTTAATCAAAAAGTGATCAGCTTCTACAACAAAAGAATCTGGATCATCGGAGCATCCAGTGGGATTGGCGAGGCTTGCGCCAAAGCATTTCTGAGTCATGGAGCCAAAGTGGCTCTCACTGCCCGTCGGATGGACAAGCTCAAGGCAATTCAAGATAAATGGCCCGCTGATCAAAGCCTTTGCTTGCCAGCCAATGCTCAAAGCAATGATGAATTGACCTCTGCTTACCAATCCATCAAACAAACATGGGGTGGCATTGATTTACTCCTGTATGTTTCCGGCATCTATGAACCGATGCGTGCAGATAATTTTGACTTGGCCAAAGCCACTGACATCATCAACACCAACATCATTGGCGCATTGAGCGCTTGCTCAATCAGCCTGCCTGACTTCATCCAACAACAATCTGGCGGCATTGCGATTGTGAGCAGTGTTGCTGGTTATAGCGGCTTGCCACAATCTCTTGCCTATGGCCCCACCAAGGCTGCCATGATTAATTTTTGCGAAACACTTTACTACGACCTAAAGCCCAAGAACGTCGCCGTTTATATGATCAACCCTGGTTTTGTTGCCACAGAAGCAACGGCCAAAAATGATTTTGAAATGCCAGCTTTGATTACTGCGGAGCAAGCAGCTACTGAAATTTTAGATGGCATACAAGCCGGCGAGTTTGATATTCACTTCCCCAAGAGATTTTCATATTTCTTGAAGTTTTTGCGATTGTTGCCCTACCCAGTTTATTTCTTTCTTATCAAAAAATTCATTAAGATTTAAATGACAAGCCAGCACATACAACGGGTGATTGATCAGTTTGAAAATCTATCACCCAATACGCTTGATGCATTGGTGGCGCTTTATTCAAAAGATGCTTTTTTTAAAGATCCCTTTAATGAAGTAAAAGGGCACGCTGATATCAGACACATCTTTAGTCACATGTTCACACAAGTGAACAATCCTCACTTTGTGATCAAGAGCACCCTTGAGAATGGATCTCAGGCTTGTTTGATTTGGGAATTTATCTTTCAGATGAAGCAATCCCCCAACATTGATCAAGTCATCAGAGGCTGTACTTGGATGACATTCAATGAACAATCACTCATCGTAGAGCACAGAGACTATTGGGATGCCGCTGAAGAGCTTTACGAAAAAATACCTGTTCTAGGTGGGCTGATGCGCTGGCTAAAAAAAAGGGCCCGCCAATAGAATCATTGATAGGCCCAATAAATACTTAAATATAAAAAATCTTAGGTTTTATTTCTTTTCTTTTCTAGCTTTGTTCACCAAAAAGTCCATTGTTTGAATGGCCCTGGCTTTTGAGCCACCGGCGATTGATGGTGAAGTCAAATACTTTCCTTGAACCGCAACCGTTGGTACGCCCTCAATTCTGTAATTCTGAGCAATCTGATTAGCTGCCCTGGCTTTTGAAATCACTGTAAATGATTTAAATGCTTTTAAAAAAGCTTGGCGATCAACGCCCTGACTCGCTACCCAGTCTGCTATTTCAGCTTCTGCTAACAGCTTTCTCTTGCTAACGTGCATGGCCGCCATGACTTTGGCATGCAAATCATTTCTTCCTAAGCTATCAAGGGCATAAAACAGCTGACTGTGAGGCAACAATTCATCTCTGAACGCAACTGGCACCTTCTTGACCACCACATCTTTACCCTGTTTAGCAATCCAAGCGCTTAGCTCTGGCTCAAAATCATGACAGTGAGGGCAGCCGTACCAAAAAAATTCAAGGACTTCAATTTTGCCCTTTGATTCAGTTATCTGAGCAACTGGCAATACTCGGTAATCAAAACCTTCCTCAATTGGCCTGGCTTGAGAAAGGGCTGCATTAGAAAATCCCAGGCAAATAAGTCCTAAGAAAGTATTTCTGATGAGTGTGAATAAATTGAAGTTTTTCATATCAGCATTAATTTGTTTTATTGATGCGAATGATTGTAGAAGGAATGCCTGCACTTTGCAGTCTAGACCTCATTTGAGTCACTTCACTTTGACCAACAAATGGGCCAACGCGCACACGCCAAAGCGTTGCACCATCTAATTCCCTTTCAGAGATCAGGGCCTCTAAACCTTGCATCGCTAACATGGCCTTTTGACGCTGAGCCTCCTCTTGAACCTTGTACGCTCCAGTTTGTAACCAGTATTCCGGTCCCTGAGTTGCAGCAGCAATAGAAGCAATAGGGTCTTTAGGAGCCATCTCACTTGGTAGGGGCACTTTACTCTGTAAAGGTTTATTCAAATTAGGCTTATCCTCAACTTGGACCTCACCCTCATCAATTGTTTCAACTGGTTTTGCCTTGGTAACAGGCTCTGGTGCCCTGAGATTTAATTTTGGGGATGGCGCACCCTTGGTCAACATGATGGCAACGCCAACAGCAATTGCTAAACCCAGCAATAAACCGAGCACAAAACCCATCAATGTGCCGCCTGATGCGCTCGCCTCTAAAGATACCTGCTGCTGATTCTTTTTCATCACACCAACTCCTTACATTTTTTCAGGTGCAGATACACCCAAAATACCCAAACCATTGGCAATCACTTGTTTGGTCGCCAAGAGTAAAGCTAAGCGCGCCAAACGAATATCTTCTTCGTCAACCAATACTCTATCCGCATTGTAAAAAGTATGAAAGTCACTCGCCAAATCTCTTAAATAAAATGCCAATGAATGTGGCGTCATATCTTTTGCGGCTTCAGCCAATACCTCAGAGTACTCGGATAGGCGAGTCAAAAGCATATTAGATGCATGGCTATCCAATGCCATCAGAGAAGCTGACTTCAGACCGCTCTCATCTCCTGCCCATTGTCTCAAAATTGAACAAATTCTGGCGTGTGCGTATTGCACATAAAAAACCGGATTTTCGTCATTTTGCTTTAGCGCCAAATCAATATCAAAGACAAATTCAGTGTCTGCTTTACGAGATATTAAGAAGAATCGAACTGCATCTCTGCCACGGCGAATCGCATCTTGGCGCTCAGCATCATTCATTTCAGCCGTCACACCACCTGACCACTCAATGAGATCTCTCACCGTTACATATGAACCAGCGCGCTTAGATATCTTGACCTCTTCGCCACCCTTCATCACAGTGACCATTTTGTGCAAAACGTACTGCGGATAGTCTTTTGGAATATTCCAAGAACGCTTCTGCGCAACACCTTGAATACCTGAGCGCACGCGTGCAATCGTGCCGTGGTGATCGCTGCCCTGGATGTTGATCACATGGGTAAAGCCTCGCGACCATTTGCTGGCATGATAAGCAACATCTGGAACAAAGTATGTGTAGCTGCCATCTGATTTTTTCATGACACGATCCTTGTCGTCGCCATCATCAGTGGTTCGCAACCAAAGCGCGCCCTCAGCTTCATAGCTCTTACCTACAGCTGCTAAATCAGATACCACAGAAGCCACACTGCCATCACTGTACAAAGATGATTCCAAGTAATAGCAATCAAATTGAACTCCAAACGAATTCAGATCAATATCTTGTTCTTTACGCAAATACGCCACAGCAAATTGACGAATAGACTCAATGTTATTGATGTCACCATCCGCATGTACAGGCTGACCATCAGAAGCTGCCACCGTGGCTTTGGCTAGATAGTCTTTTGCAATATCAGCAATGTACTCACCGTTATAGGCAGATTCCGGCCAGTCCTTATCGCCAGGATTTGAACCTTTTGCTCTTGCCTGAACAGATATCGCTAAATTTTGTATCTGCACACCAGCGTCGTTGTAATAAAACTCTTTATGAACTAACCAACCTTGAGTTTTTAAAATATTCGATAGCGCATCACCCAGCGCCGCTTGACGACCGTGACCCACATGCAGTGGGCCCGTTGGGTTTGCAGAAACAAACTCAAGCAAGACTTTTTTACCAAGCTCCGCTTGCTGACCATAACAATTGCCATCAGCAAATACTTTCCCAATCACTTGTAAACGAGCTTTTTGGCTTAAACGTAAATTAATGAATCCTGGGCCAGCAATTTCAGCACCGGCTATTAATTCTTTGGCACCTGCTTGCGCCATCAACTTCTCAACAAACGCTTGGGCCAATTCTCTTGGATTGGCTTTCCAGGCTTTTGATAACTGCATCGCGATATTGGTCGCCAAATCACCGTGCTCGACGACTTTGGGTCGCTCCACATGTGGCTCTGGCAATGAATCCTGAATACCTCGCTCTTTAGCGATCTCAGCTAAAGCAGCTTGCATCAATGAAATAATTTGTTTTTTAATGGCAGGTAGCATAGAAGTTCAGTTTATCAGTTAACTTTTAGTGTTAATCTTTGCTTATGTTATATAAATTTCAATGTAAAAAGTCTGCGGATGTTTTGATGTTGGAAGATCTAACATCAAAAATATTTGCCATCATCGGCAGACCCTTAGAGCCAAGAGGCATCTTTTTGTTAGAACAGCTGCCAATCGCTATTGCAAAATTAGAAGCAGCGATTGCAGAAGACATTGAACGCAAAAAGAATCCTTCTGAAAACACTTCCGCAGAATCTTCTGAAGAATCTGCCCAAAGTATCAACCATGATCGCTTAGGGCAAAGAGCATATCCATTCATCAACTTACTCAAACAGGCTTTGCTTAACGAAGAGATGGTATCTTGGGGCGTTTAACAAAGTCCTCTTGCTGATCTTCACCAATACGACCCACATCAAAGTATTGAGACTGCGGGTTTGCTAAATAGAAACCACTCACACTAGACGATGGTGTCATGGCCATTGACTCAGTCAGGGCCATATCAATTTCATCAGCCTTTAAGCACTCAAACATGTCCTTTTTAACCAAATGATCGGGACATGCTGGATAACCAGGAGCCGGGCGTATGCCTTGGTACTTTTCCTGAATCAAGTCTTCATTGCTGAGACCCTCATCAGTGACATAACCCCAAAGTTCAGTTCTAACCCTTTGATGCATCTTTTCAGCAAAGGCTTCTGCAAAACGATCTGCCAAAGCCTTCAACATGATTGAGCTGTAGTCATCATGCTTGTCTTCAAACTCTTTGAGTTTCTTTTCAATCGCATGTCCTGCGGTTACCGCAAACATACCAACATAATCAGAAACACCCGATTCTTTCGGCGCGACAAAATCAGCCAAGCAACGATTTGGCTTTTTGACTCCATCGACAACGGGTCGATCACTTTGCTGACGATAGTTCTTCCAAGTCAACAATACATCTTGCCGTGATTCATCAGCGTAGATTTCAATATCATCGCCAACACTGTTCGCTGGATAGAGGCCAATCACAGCATGGGCTTGCAACCAACGTCCTTGAATGATTTTTTGCAACATGGCTTGAGCATCAGCGAATACCTTCTGAGCTGAATCTCCAACCACTTCGTCTTTTAAAATCTGCGGGTATTTTCCAGCCAAATCCCAAGTCTGAAAGAACGGTGTCCAATCAATGCACTGAGCAATATCAGCTAAATCATAATTCTTGAAAACCCGGCGCCCAATGAACTTAGGCTTAGTGATTTTCTGTTTACCCCAGTCAATGATTTCTTTATTGGCTCTGGCATCTTCAATACTGATGATGGGAGTTTGTTTTTTATTGGCATGCTGAACCCGAATTCTTTCGTAGTCCGCCTGCAAATCATCAATGTATTTCTCAGCGCCTTCTTCTGATAGCAAACTAGATGCCACAGACACTGCTCTTGAAGCATCCGGTACATAAACCACAGGACCTTCATAATGCGGCGCGATTTTGACTGCTGTATGAACTCTTGATGTTGTTGCTCCACCAATCATCAATGGCATTTTTTTAGATCTGAAGTAATCGTCACGCTGCATCTCTTCGGCAACGTAAGCCATTTCCTCTAATGATGGTGTGATCAAACCTGATAAACCAATCAAATCAGCTTTTTCTTCTTTGGCCTTGTTGAGAATTTCATTACAAGGCACCATCACACCCATGTTCACAACATCAAAGTTATTGCACTGAAGCACCACGGTCACAATATTTTTACCAATATCGTGAACGTCCCCCTTGACGGTTGCCATGATGATTTTTCCGCGCGAGCGAACATCGCCACCGCTCTCAAGAATCTGACGCTTTTCTTCTTCAATGTAGGGAATCAAATGCGCAACGGCTTGCTTCATCACGCGGGCACTTTTTACCACCTGAGGCAAGAACATTTTTCCAGCGCCGAACAAATCACCCACCACATTCATGCCATCCATCAAAGGACCTTCGATGACCTCGATGGGGCGACCACCCGCCGTTGATATTTCAAGACGCATTTCTTCAGTGTCTTCAACAATGTGCGAAGTCACGCCATGCACCAGCGCATGAGTTAAACGCTCTCTGACAGAGCCTTCGCGCCAAGCCAAGGTCTCTTCTGCGCGCGCACCACCACCCTTGTATTCGTCTGCAATTTCCAACAAACGTTCCGTCGGTGACTTGCCTTCTTTTTCAGTAAAGCGATTTAAAACAACATCCTCAACACGCTCTTTTAACTTTTCATCTAAATCAGCGTAAACGCCCAATTGGCCAGCATTCACAATGCCCATGTCCAAACCAGCACGAATCGCGTGATATAAAAACACCGTATGAATCGCTTCACGAACAACATCGTTGCCCCTGAATGAGAAACTCACATTAGAAACACCGCCACTCACTTTTGCGCCAGGCAAGTTAGCTTTGATCCAAGCTGTTGCCTCGATAAAGTCATTGGCATAGTTATCGTGCTCATCAATACCAGTGGCAATCGCAAAGATATTAGGATCGAAAATAATATCTTCAGGCGGAAAGTCCAACTCTTCCACCAAAATCTTGTAGCTTCTTTGGCAAATCTCAACTTTTCTTTGATAGGTATCAGCCTGACCTTTTTCATCAAAAGCCATGACCACGGTGGCCGCACCATAGCGTCGAATCAATTTGGCTTGTTGCCTAAATAAATCCTCGCCCTCTTTCATGGAAATCGAGTTAACGATGGCCTTACCCTGAACGCATTGCAATCCTGCCTCGATGACTGACCATTTTGATGAGTCAATCATGATAGGTACTCTAGAAATATCTGGCTCTGATGCAATCAAATTCAAAAAGCGCACCATGGCTGCTTTTGAATCCAACATCGCCTCATCCATGTTGATATCGATGATCTGAGCACCGTTCTCAACTTGTTGTCTTGCTACCGACAAAGCTTCATCGTATTGCTCATTCAAAATCATTCTTGCAAATGCTTTTGAACCTGTGACGTTGGTTCTTTCGCCCACGTTCACAAAGCCCACGTGTGGACTGATATTGCATGGCTCTAAACCAGATAGCTTCATTGGGGGAATCTGCTTTGTTACTGACATCACACAGACTCCTTATAAGCATTCCAGCGACGACTTGGTCTTTTTGCAACAGCATCTGCAATTGCTTTGATGTGCGCAGGCGTTGTGCCGCAGCAACCACCCACCAAATTCACCAAACCATCTTTAGAAAATTCGTCTAACAATCTTGATGTCATTTCTGGTGTTTCATCAAATCCTGTATCACTCATGGGATTTGGGAGACCTGCATTGGGGTAACAAGAAACCGCAACATCACACACTTTGGCTAGTTCAGCAATGTATGGGCGCATCAACGTTGCACCCAAAGCGCAATTAAGTCCGAACGTCAAAGGCTTGGCATGGCGCAAGCTATTCCAAAACGCTTCGACTGTTTGACCAGATAAAATTCGTCCTGATGCATCCGTCACTGTTCCGGAAATCATGATTGGCAAACGGACCTGCTGCTCTTCAAAAAACTCATCAATCGCAAATAAAGCAGCTTTAGCGTTGAGCGTATCAAAAATTGTTTCAACCAAAAACACATCCGCACCACCCTCATACAAAGCCTCTACTTGCTCTTTGTATGCTTGACGCAATTGCTCAAAGGTCACATTTCTCACTGCTGGGTCATTCACATCCGGAGAAATGCTGGCAGTTTTTGGTGTTGGTCCTACGGCACCAGCAACAAATCTTGGTTTGTCTGGTGTAGAAAATTCATCGCAAGCTTGCTTGGCTAATTTTGCTGCAGCCAAATTCATTTCCCTGGCCAATTCAGGCATTTTGTAATCATCTTGCGCAATGGTGGTTGCACCGAATGTATTTGTTTCAATCAAATCTGCACCAGCCGCCAAATATTGACGATGAATATCTAAAATGATTTCAGGGTGTGTGATGTTGAGCAACTCATTATTGCCCTTCAAATCAATCGCATGATTTTCAAAACGAGTGGATTCTGGCAAACCGCGGTATTGCTGCTCGTTTAATTTGCGTTGTTGAATCATGGTGCCCATGGCACCATCCAAGACCAAAATACGGTCCTTTAATAACTGGGGCAAGTTTGCGCCGCGGGTATAAAGCATAAGTAAAACTCTTATTTGGTCACAAATGATTGCGACAATTTGATTAAACCTATATTTTATCGGTATTACGTATATTTATCTGATTACATTAACTTTTTTATTTGGGGGTCAAAATGTTCGGAGCCATGCCAGATTTCAATCAAAGCCTAGAGATGTTTAAAACCATGTGGGGTAATTCACCAACTCCTGGGGATATGTCAGGCTTTGGGGCTGGAATTGGGGGTGGTGCCGCCATGCCAACCTTGGACATTGAAGAGCTGGATAAGCGGATTCAGGACCTAAAAAGCGTTGAAAACTGGTTGCAACTCAATATGAATGTCTTGCGCAGCACCATTCAAGGCCTAGAAGTCCAACGAGCCACCTTGGCGGCCCTAAAGAGCTTCAGTGCTGCAATGACCCCGGAAGCTTTGGCTGAAGCCACCAAAGCGGCCCAAAAGGCTGCCAGCCAAGCCACTCAAGCTGCCTCTGATATGGCCACTGAAATGGCTTCAGGCAGTTTTACGGGCAAGAAAACCTCAAAACCCCGTCAGAGCAAAGCTCGCGCCTCAAGTACCCGCCGCGCCAAAGGTGATTAAGGTGGGCAATGGCCTCGCCCATTGCAAATGTCAGCTGGTGCAAGTCTAAATCCCGCTTGAATAACACCGGGACTAAGTCCCTGGCGGTTTGAGGGCTGCCTTTACAGGCGGCCAAAGTATCAGTCAAACGATCTCGATGATGAGCATGTAGTTGCTCAATGCGCACATGCAGCCCCTTGAAAGGTTTTCCATGAGATGGCAAAACCAAAATATCCTCTGGCAATTGCTTTAATGAAGTGAGTGAGTCCAAATAAAGGCCCAATGGATCGGCATCAGGCTCCGTATCAAAAACGCTGACGTTCGTTGAAATACGCGGCAAAACCATGTCGCCAGAAATCATTGTTTGAGTTTCATCGCACCACAAACAAGCATGCTCAGGTGCATGACCATAGCCTACCAAGACTTGCCAATCTTGTCCGCCAATCTGAATCAACTCTTGATCCATGATTCTTCTGAATCTTGGGGGCACAGAAGGAACCATGTTGCTGAAATAATTGGTTCTGGCTCTGATTTTTATCAAGTCGTCTTCATTCGCTAGGCCATGACGCGCAAAATGATCGGCAGCAGCACCCCCACCAGCTGCTGATCCAACTTCTGATCCTCTAGGATCAGAAAGCCATTTGGCTAAAACATAATCAGTCATCGTCATCCACAAAGGAGCCGACCATTTTTCAGATAACCAAGAGGCCAAACCAATGTGATCAGGGTGCATGTGGGTCACAATGATTCTGACAATGGGCAAATCTTCTAGCTCCGCACTAAAAATATCTGACCATGCGTCTTTGATTGCTTGATTGGATACCCCGCAATCCACCAAAGTCCAGCCATCGCGGCCCTCAAAGCAATCCCTGATTAACCATAAATTAATATGGTCTAAAGCAAAAGGCAAGGGCATGCGAACCCACTTCAAGCCAGAGTGAATCACTTGGGTTGAGCCTGTTTTAGGCATCTGATCATCAAAGGGATAAATTATTTTCTGCATATAAATTTATAACTTTTTTATAGCACTCTCATCAACTAGCTGTAATATTCATTAATCAACATCAACACCATAACGTCAAGTTTCATTTCTTAGACATCATGATGTTCAATAAAACCAAAAATAAGCCCATGATGACATCCAACAATCCTTATATTCTTAGCAAGCTTCTGAAAACAATAAAGAGTGGGTTGACTCTGTCACTAAAAGCGATCCCGATTACTTTAGCAGACTTGTGCATCAACAAGCGCCTGAGTATTTATGGATTGGCTGCTCAGACTCCCGGGTTCCCGCTAATCAAATCACCGGGCTTGCACCCGGTGAGGTATTCGTGCATCGCAATATTGCTAACGTGGTCGCTCATACTGATCTCAACGCACTGTCAGTGATTCAGTTTGCTGTCGATCAAATCCAAGTGAAACACATCATTGTGGTTGGTCATTATGGCTGCTCAGGTGTGAAAGCTGTACAAAAAAAAGTTCGTATTGGCTTAGCTGATAACTGGATCAGGCACGTTCAAGATGTCCAAGATAAGCATGGAAAATATTTAGGGCAAATCTTGAAAGAAACAGATCGATTTGATAAGTTATGTGAATTGAATGTGATCGAGCAAGTGATGAATGTTTGCCAAACCACGAGCGTTCAAGATGCCTGGGTAAAAAATCAGGAAGTCACTGTGCACGGCTGGATTTATGATTTAAAAGATGGGCAGGTACGAGATCTTGGTATCAGCATCAAAAATGACAATGAGTTAAATTCACGTTACCAAACAATCCTAGATAAAAATTATCCTCAAAGTGAATAATCCAGAACCTAGCAAGCGCCCAGAATCACCTTGCATCAATTTATGCACGATGGATGATGAGGATCGCTATTGCTTGGGATGCCATCGAACACTTGATGAAATTGCCCTGTGGTCAAGCCTTGATCAAGAAGAAAAAGAATCAGTTTGGCAACTTCTTGAAAAACGCTCGCACTTAAAAACCAAATAAATAACAATCTCTTAACAATGATGTAGAAAGAATTTGGCCCCACCTACCAAAGGGTAGACGGGGCCAATTTTTTACTGCAGTTATTTAATTAAATAAATAATTAATCTGCGTAAACGCCAGCTTTTCTAATGATCGGTGTCCACAAATCAATTTGAGATTTCAAATGAGCTTTGTGACCTGCAGCACTAGAATTCTTTGCATTAGGAATGTTTGCACCCAACTCAGCCATCTTGGCTTTGTAGCTTGCATCATTGATGCCTGCTTGAAGAGCAGCTGAAAGCTTATCAGTTGCATCCTTAGGAGTTCCCTTTGGCGCATAAACACCGTGCCAAACGTTCACTTCGAAGTTCTTCAAACCTTGCTCATGCATTGTTGGAATATCTTTGAATGCAGCAATACGTTGCATTGTTGTTGCACCGTAAGACTTCACTGCGCCAGCCTTCAATTGACCTGACAAGTTTGTGGTTTGATCACACATCAATTGAACTTGACCACCCAACAAATCTGTCAACGCAGGAGCTGTACCTTTGTATGGCACAGTTGTCATGTCTACCTGAATAGCGCTCATGAACAACAAACCGCACAAGTGTGAAGCTGAACCAATACCAGCGTTTGCATAGTTAACTTTGGTTGAATTCGCTTTGATGTAAGCAAGTAATTCAGTTAAGTTTTTAGCTGGCAAGTCTTTGTTAGCAACCATCACCATTGGTACATCTGCAACCATTCCAAGGTGTTCAAAATCTGTCATCGGATCGTAGCCCAAGTTTTTGTACAAACCTGGCGCTGTTGACATACCAATGTGATGAATCAACACGGTATAACCATCCTTAGGGGCGTTCATTACTTTTTTGGCAGCAATCGTACCGCCAGCGCCCGGTGAGTTATCAATAACGATTGTCTGCTTGAGAGTCTTGCCCATTACTAGAGCGATTTCACGAGCAACTTTGTCTGTTGGACCACCAGCAGCAAATGGAACAACCATTGTGATTGGCTTGTCAGCTGGGAAAGCTGCGTGCGCACCAGCAGAAAGGCTGCCAGCGATAATACCTACTGCCAACATGGCATGACGAATACTTTTCTTCATAAATATCTCCTGTTTGGTTGTTGCCGTAAAAGAAGCAAATCAACAGCATGATTGTAAGGAATTATTAAGAAAAATCACTAAAAGTGATTGTTTAACTGACTGGTATTTACCCTAGGGCTATCAAATCAAAGCCCTGTATTTATAGCTCAGAGAGGCTTAAATCCCATATTCAATCTAAGGGATTTAGCTTGAAAAAGTCTTGTAGATTTCATGATCAGCTGTGATTGTGACTTTTTCTTTAATGGCACGTTTAGCAATTTTTAAGACTTGCTTGTCTTTGCTGATCAAAGCAGAAGGTCTAAGGCTGTAGGCCAAATTTATAAATACTTGATCGTCTCGATCTTTGCATTTCCATGGGGCTTGGCATAACTCATCATCAGAAATAATTCGCGCCCAGTTTTTCCATTGCTCACTGATGACATTCTGCTGATTTTTATTCAAAGAAAATTGCTCTCGCCCGATGACATCCAGGAATTCTGCAAAAGTTTTCTCAGTGGCAACTGCATCCAGTTTTTTGGCATCAAGGGCTGCACGCAAAGGGTGGGCGCGCTCATCATCAAATACCAAAATATCTAAAAGAATATTGGTATCTAAAACAACGGTTGGTTTCACTCCACCGTCACCGATTTTGCAAGATTGCGAGGCTTATCAACATCAGTACCTCTCGCACACGCAGTGTGATACGCCAGCAATTGAAGAGGGATAACATGCAAGATTGGTGATAAGTCGCCATAGTGCTCAGGCATTCGAATCACATGAATGCCGTCTTCGGCGCGTATTTGTGTATCGCTATCAGCAAAGACAAATAACTTTCCGCCACGTGCTTTTACTTCTTGCATATTCGACTTGAGCTTCTCGAGCAATGCATCATTAGGTGCCACCGTCACCACAGGCATTTGCTCTGTGACCAAGGCCAATGGCCCATGCTTCAATTCTCCAGCAGGGTAGGCCTCAGCATGGATATAAGAAATTTCTTTTAACTTAAGCGCCCCTTCAAGAGCGATTGGGTAATGAAGTCCACGACCTAAAAATAAAGCATTTTCACATTGAGCAAAAATTTCGCTCCATGCAATGATCTGTGGCTCAAGAGCCAACACCGCATGAATGGCTGAAGGAAGGTGACGCAAGTGATTGAAGGCATTGCGCTCTTGCTCAACAGTTAAACCATTTTTATTTTTTGCCAAGGTTAAGGCCAATAAGTACAAACCAACCAATTGCGTCGTGAAAGCTTTGGTTGAAGCAACACCAATCTCTGTTCCAGCATGCGTTAGAAATTGATACTTTGTTTCTCGAACCATGGCACTGGTGGCCACGTTACAAACTGCCAGAGTCTCTTGATGACCCAAAGATTGAGCATGTCTTAATGCAGCAAGCGTATCAGCGGTTTCACCTGACTGAGAAACGACCACAACCAGTGATCGAGTGTTTGGTACTGTTTTGCGGTACCTGTACTCACTGGCAATTTCAACCTGAGTTGAAATACCTGCCACATCCTCTATCCAATACTTGGCCGTACTCGCTGCGTAATAACTGGTGCCGCAAGCCAAAATCAAAACACTGTCAATATTTTTCCAGTCAGCTTGATTGGCGCCAAACAAACTTAGTTCAGCTGACTCTGCATGACCCAAGGTATCTGCCACAGCTCTTGGCTGCTCAAAAATTTCTTTTTGCATGTAGTGCTGATATGGGCCTAAATCAACTTCAGCACTTTGAGTTGGGACGGGCTTTTTGATTCTCTCTTGTACCTTGCCACTCACATCGGTGATGATGACTTGATCGGTTGTTAAAACAGCAATGTCGCCCTCTTCCAAATACGCCATCATGCTGGCATGATCAGATACAGCCAAAGCATCTGATGCCAAGAAATTTTCTTGCTCGCCATAAGCCACCACCAATGGTGAGCCAACTCTTGCGCCAATTAACAAGCCTGGAGCATCTTTGGCAATCACAGCAATAGCATAAGCACCGTGTAACTTTGGCACAACCGCACGCACAGCTTTTGCCAAATCTCGCACAGGCATTTTGATATAGGTTTGATGAATCAAATGCGCAATCACTTCGGTGTCTGTTTGAGATACGAACACATAGCCCGCTGCTTTTAATTCTTCGCGCAAACTCTCATAGTTTTCAATGATGCCGTTGTGTACCAAACCAATTAAGTCACCAGAAAAATGTGGGTGAGCATTAACAGTATCTGGTTTACCGTGTGTGGCCCATCGTGTGTGAGCAATACCAACATTGCCCGACATCGTCTGACCTTGATCGGCCAAGTCTGCAACTCTTGCAGTGGTGCGTGCACGCACCAAGTCTTGACCACTTAATAAAGCAAAACCGCAGGAATCGTAGCCACGATACTCAAGTCGGCGCAAACCTTCGACCAAAATACTGACCACATTTTTTTTAGAAACTGCTCCAACGATCCCGCACATGATTTTTCCTATTCACAAATACTTTAAAAAGTATTTACTTTGATTTTTTTGTTGGTCTTTGCCAATTGAGTGACACTTGCTTCACCCTCGTTACCGTCAATTGATTGGCCGGCGCATCTTTCGTCAACGTTGTGCCCGCGCCCAAGGTCGCGCCTTTACCAACTGTTACCGGGGCCACTAGCTGAGTATCTGAGCCGATAAAAGCTTCGTCTTCAATAATGGTGCGGTGCTTGTTCACACCGTCGTAGTTGCAGGTGATGGTGCCGGCGCCAATATTTACTTTTTTACCAATGGTGGCATCGCCCACATAAGCCAAATGATTGGCTTTGCTCCCTGCGCCCACATCACTGTTTTTGATTTCAACGAAATTTCCCACATGAACTTCTTCAGCAAGCACTGTACCTGGGCGCAATCTTGCATAAGGTCCGATCACACTGCCAGCACCCACTGTTGCTTGATCAATGTGACTAAACGCTTGAATCTTGGCATTGGCATCAATCACAGCATCTTTGATCACGCAATGCGGACCAACCGATACGCCAGGACCTAAGACAACCTTGCCCTCAAAAACGCAACCGATATCAATTTTGACATCTGTGCCACATTGAAGTTCTCCACGAATATCGATGCGAGATGGATCTAATAAAGTGACGCCTGACTCTAATAAACGATTGGCCAATTCACGTTGCCATACTCGCTCTAAGTCAGCAAGTTGAGCGCGGCTGTTAACACCGACTGTTTCCCAATCATTGCTCGCCTGCGTTGTATAAACCGGAACACCTTCGGCAACCGCCAAAGCAATCACATCCGTCAAGTAATACTCACCCTGCGCATTGTTTGGTTTGAGTTGTTTTAACCAATGCTTTAATTTTTCCGTCGGCAAGGCCATGAAACCAGTATTGATTTCAGTGATTTGACGAATCTCTGCGCTGGCATCCTTTTCTTCAACAATGCCAGATACATCGCCATCTTGATTGCGCAGAATTCGACCATATCCCGTTGGATTTGCCATGTTTTGAGTCAACAGACCAAGACCGCCAGATTCTGCCAATTGCGCTAACTGCTGAAGGGTCTCTGTTTGGATCAAAGGCACATCACCATAAAGTATCAATGTCACCGGATCATCAGATAATTGATCACAGGCCTGTAAAACAGCATGGCCGGTGCCCTTTTGCTCTGATTGAATGGCTGTTTTGGCTTGAAAAGCTGTTTTTGAGAGGAATTCTTGAACAAATTCGCCGCCATGACCTAAAACCAAGATGGTTTCATGGTTACCCGCCAGGGCTTTGGCGCTAGCAAGAACGTGCTCTAACATAGGCCGTCCGGCAATAGGATGGAGGACTTTGGGCAGCGTCGACCGCATGCGCTTTCCTTGTCCAGCAGCTAATATGACGATATTCATTAATAATAATTATATGAGCTTATCTAAACCATTCCAAACAATCAAAATAACGGCTATTTGCTGCCTTGTTTTGCTGATCACTGCTTGCAGCACCGTGAGGTTTGCCTACAACCAGGGCGACACTCTGATCAGGTGGTGGATTGATGATCACATTGGCTTAACCACAGAGCAAGAATTCCTCACCCGTGAACTCTTAGAGCAACAATTTTGGTGGCATCGCACCGAGCAGCTGACCGACGTTTCCAATACGCTTGAGCAACTGCGCCGTCAACTTCACCGCCCACTCTCTACACAAGAAGTCAGCCAGTTTTCTGATGATCTGAAAAAGTTCATTTACGCGATTGCAAAGAAAACCACCCCAGACGCCGCAAAGATTTTTGTGACTTTACAAAGTAATCAAATTGAAAAGATGCAAAAAAGAATGCAAAAGGGTAATGAGAAATTCCTTAAACAATGGCTACCCCCTGGTGTAGAAAGACAAAACAAGGTCCGGGCAGACAAAGTCATTGATCGGGTTGAGTGGCTTTTTGGCAGTATCAATAAAGAGCAAGAAGAAAAAATAAGGCAGCACATCAAAAATAATCCATTGGATATGAACATGGTTTATCAAGATCGTCTGCGTCGTCAAAACGACTTACTTAAGGTCGTTAGAACAATCCAACAAAATAAATTGAATCAACAACAAGCTGAAGAGTTGCTGACGGTTTATATGAAAAACTTTGAATACGGCACAACAAAAGAACAGCAAGACTTTGGCAAAAAAAGAGCTGCCATTGGAGTTCAGTTGAGCTCATTCATCACTCATACGATGAATGATGAACAAAGAAAATATGCCAGCGGAAGAGTTGAAACTTGGGCTTTAGATGTTCAAGAGCTGGTCAAAGAGTCAGCTGTATTGGCTGCCAAGCGTTCTGCTCTGCCAAATCGCTAGAAGCTTCATCCTGACTTAAATCTTTGAAATCAAATTGAGTGGCATCCATCAAATGTGATGGCACCACATTCTGAATAGAGCTGAATAAACTCTCTACGCGACCGGGGTATTTCTTTTCCCACTCTTTGATCAATGCTTTCATGGCATTACGCTGAAGATTCTCTTGGCTGCCACACAAATTGCATGGAATGATTGGAAACTCCATCTGCGCAGCATATCTTTCAAGATAACTCTCTGGCACATAAGCCAAAGGTCTAATCACAATGTGCTTACCATCATCAGACTTTAACTTTGGTGGCATGCCCTTTAATTTGCCGCCATGGAACATATTCATGAGCAGCGTTTCAATGATGTCATCGCGGTGATGGCCTAGCGCAATCTTAGTCGCTCCAAGCTCACCCGCCGCCCTGTACAAAATGCCACGTCTTAAACGAGAGCAAAGACCGCACGTTGTTTTACCCTCAGGAATCACACGCTTCACAATCCCATAGGTATCTTGGTCTTCA
>CALMBU010000012.1 GCA_937863045.1 uncultured Polynucleobacter sp.
GCCATCTTCTTTGTGATGTTTGTGATTGGCTTAATGGCTTATTCAGAATCAACCCGCATGGCTTTTTATGTCGGGCCACCGATTTTGATTGGATTGACGTTGTTGTATTTTGTTTTTGGTCTTCATAAAAAAGAGAGGAGTGCATCATGATTGTTGGCGTACCTAAAGAAGTTAAAAATCACGAATATCGAGTTGGATTAACCCCTGATCAAGTGACAGAGTTAAGGCTCTGGGGTCATCAAGTACTGGTTCAAAAGAATGCAGGGGAGGCCATTGGCTTCATGGATGAGCACTATGTCATGGCTGGCGCTCAAATGGTGGAATGCCCAAGTGACATATTCGCTGAAGCTGAGATGATTGTTAAAGTGAAAGAGCCACAAGCTGAAGAGTGCAAGATGCTTCGCTCAGGGCAAGTACTGTTCACGTATTTGCATTTGGCGCCGGATCTGCATCAAACTCAGGCTTTGATTCAATCAAACGCTATTTGTATTGCCTACGAAACAGTCACCAGCCCTAATGGTCGATTACCTTTGTTAGCTCCTATGAGTGAAGTCGCTGGCAGGATGTCGATCCAGGCAGCGGCTCATCATTTAGAAAAGGCCAATGGCGGTAGAGCATTGTTATTGGCTGGTGTGCCAGGTGTTCCTGCGGCTGATGTGGTGATTTTAGGTGCCGGGGTTGTGGGCAGCGCTGCTTTACAAATGGCGGTTGGCATGGGGTCTCGTGTGACCATCATTGATAAAAATCTTGATCGTTTAAGAGAGTTGGATGCTTTGTATGGCAACAAGATACATACACTGTATTCAAGCACGGCCAATATTGAGAGGTCCGTTTTTGGTGCTGATGTGGTGATCGGCAGCGTGTTAGTGCCGGGTGGTGCTGCACCGAAGTTGGTCACCAGAAAAATGGTGTCTGCCATGAAAGCTGGATCAGTGATTGTGGACGTGGCCATTGATCAGGGCGGGTGTTTTGAAACATCTCATGCGACCACACACCAAGAACCCACTTATCAAATTGATGATGTGATTCATTATTGTGTTGCCAATATGCCTGGGGCGGTTGCAAGAACTTCAACAATGGCTTTGACCAATGCAACAGCGCCATTTGTGATGCAGATTGCAAACAAAGGGGCTCAGCAAGCATTGATTGAGAATCCTCATTTGATGAATGGCCTGAATGTGTATCAAGGTAACATCACTTGTCAGGCTGTTGCTTGTGCCCATGGACTTGATTACATGGATCCTGCAACGATGATGCATTAATCATCTTCTGCTAAGAAAAAAGCCTCTGATCGAAATGGGTCAGAGGCTTTTTTATTGGGTAAGAATTTTTTTGTATTAACTAAGATCCTTGGTGGTATTTCTGAATTAAATCCACCTCATTTTTGGAGCCCAGAACAACAGACACGCGTTGGTGTAATTTTTCAGCAGGTAAAGTCATGATGCGGTCTTTACCGTTGACTGAAGCGCCGCCAGCTTGTTCAATCAAAAAGCTCATGGGATTTGCTTCATACATCAAGCGTAATTTGCCTGGTTTGCTTGGATCACGTTTGTCCCATGGGTACATGAATACACCGCCACGACATAGGATGCGATGCACATCCGCCACCATCGAGGCAATCCAGCGCATATTGAAGTCTTTCTTGCGCGCACCTTCAGCGCCTGCAAGACACTCATCAACATAGCGTTTTACTGGAACATCCCAGTGGCGCATATTTGACATATTGATCGCGAACTCTTTGGTGTCAGGCGAAATCTGAATATTTTCTTTGATGAGTAAAAACTCATTGGTTTCATGATCGAGAGTGAACATGTGAACGCCTTGACCGGTGGTGTAGACCAAAGTGGTTTGTGGGCCATAAACCACATAGCCTGAGGCAACCTGATCACAACCAGCCTGAAGAAAATCTTTCTCGCTTAATTCACCAGTGGATTGCTTTTTAAGGATGGAGAAAATAGTACCAATGGAAACATTCACATCAATGTTGGATGAACCATCCAATGGATCGAATAGGAGTAAGAAGCTACCATTTTTATTGGCGGGGAAAATGGTTTCCATTTCTTCAGAAGCCATGCCAGCAAGTGTTGAATCTAATCCACAGGCCTCAAGCAAAATGTCGTTAGAAATGATGTCCAGTTTTTGTTGCGTTTCACCTTGAACATTACCGCTGCCAGCAGAACCAATGATTCCAGCAAGTGCGCCTTGCTCAACCTGTTTGGCGATTAATTTGCAAGCATTGGCAACGGACACCAATAGTGATGCCGGAATCTGAGGATTCTTTGAGCCAAGCTCTGCGATGTATTGGGTAAAAGTGGTGCCTTGCGACATATATTTTCCTGACTAACTATTGAGTGCCTTTTCAATGACTTCAGCCACATCTGAGGACAAGTTATCTTGCTTAGCTATCAATTCTAGTGCTGATTTCATGTGAACTTGATAATTTGGGGCAAATTGTTTCCAGCGATCCAGTCCCCTTGCCAATCTTGCAGCTACTTGCGGGTTGATTTGGTTAAGCTCAATCACATGATTGGCCCAAAATTCATAGCTTGCTGCTGTGGGCTGATGAAAGGCGCCTGGATTATTCATACAGAAGGCATGAATCAGGCTTCTGACCCGATTAGGGTTTTTAAGGCTGAAGTCTGGGTGCTGTCGTAGAGCTAAAACATCCTTCAGAACAGATTGAGGGTTGCTTAAATCTGATTGTCGGGTTGCTTGTAAGGCAAACCATTTATCGATGACCAACGCATCTGATTGGAAGGTTTGATGGAAGTGTTCCAAACACTTGGCCGCATGCATTGATGAGAAGTTCACCAATACTGCAAGTGCACCATACCGTTCAGTCATATTGTTAGCCGCCTCGTACTGCTTGAGTGTCAAATCATCTGCTTGAGCATGGTCAGACTCTGAAAGCATGTGAAGCGCTAGGTTTTTAAGAGAGCGCTTACCTGCGCTCATTGCGTCAGGATTGAATTTTCCTGGGGTTTGGTGGTGCTCATAAGCCCACAGCCATGCGCCTTGTAAATGATGGGCCAATTGATGACGCAACTTGCGACGTGATTGATGAATCGCCTGTGGATCAATGACCTTCACTTGTTCGTACAAATAACTTTCCGCTGGCAAAGTAAAGATGAGATCTTTGAATGCTGGATCTAACTGGCTATCCAAAAGAATATCTTTGAGGGTGTCAAGCAACTCTGTGGTGAGGGTGTCACCGCTCAGAATGCTTCTCATGAATAACTTTTGTGCAGCTTCCCAGCGATTGAATGCATCATCATCGTGGCGCAGAAGAGTCAAAAGATCAGATTCTGACTGCTCAAAGTCCAAAACAATCGGTGCTGAAAAGTTTCTGTTGATTGATAGGGTGGGCTTTTGCTTCAATCCTTCAATCGTGATGGTTTGGGAGGTTTGAGTCAGTTCAAATAATTGCTCTGCACCGACCTTGTTGGAATCTTGAGGTGTTTCAGATCCAAGAACTTTGTAGAGCAATGGAATGTGAAATGGCTCTTTCTTATCTTGCCCTGGAGTCGCTGGACAAGATTGGGTGAGTTTGACTTGATAGGTGCTACCTGAAAAGCTTTCTTCGACTTTTACCCGAGGAGTTCCTGCTTGGCTGTACCAGCGCTTGAATTGGGTCAAATCTTTTTGATTGGCATCTGACATTGCAGAAACAAAATCATCACAAGTGACCGCTTGGCCATCATGGCGTTTGAAATATAAATCCATGCCTTTTCTAAAACCGTCGCGCCCTAAAAGTGTTTGTTGCATGCGAATGATTTCGGCACCTTTTTCATAAACGGTGACTGTGTAGAAATTATTGATTTCTTGATAGCTATCGGGTCTGATGGGGTGGGCCATTGGGCCAGCATCCTCTGGAAATTGCACTTGACGCAGTAAGCGCACATCTTCAATGCGCTTAACGGCTTTGCCTGAGGCGCTGCCCATTTGATCAGCTGAAAACTCTTGATCTCTGAATACGGTCAGGCCTTCTTTGAGTGAGAGCTGAAACCAATCTCTGCAAGTGACACGATTGCCAGTCCAGTTATGGAAGTATTCATGGGCCACAACGCTTTCAATGTTGCTGTAGTCAACATCGCTGGCGGTTTCTGGATTGGCTAGGACGAATTTTGTGTTGAAAATATTCAGGCCCTTGTTTTCCATCGCTCCCATATTGAAGTCGCCAACAGCGACAATCATGAAGCGATCAAGATCAAGTTCAAGGCCAAAGCGTTGCTCGTCCCATTTGATCGACGCGATCAATGAGTCCATCGCATGCTCTGTTTTATCGAGATCTTTTGCCTCCACCCAGACTTGTAAAAGCTTGTCTTTGCCAGATTGGCTTTTGATGGTACGTTCGATGGCTTGCAATTTGCCGGCCACCAAGGCAAACAAATAAGATGGTTTTGGAAACGGGTCTTGCCAAATGGCGCTGTGCCAACCATTGGGCAATTCTTCTTCTTTGATCAGATTGCCATTGGATAAGAGAACAGGAAAATCTTTTTTGATGGCACGCAAGGTCACTTGATAAGTGGCCATGACGTCTGGCCTATCCAAGAAGTAAGTGATTTTTCTAAAGCCTTCGGCCTCACACTGTGTGAAGAAGTTACCGTTAGACACATACAAACCCATCAAGGATGTATTTTTTTCGGGAACGTTGGCGCTGGTGATGCTTAATTCAAATTGATCAGGCAGATTGTGAATGGTGAGTGTGTGCGGTGTTAATTCATAGCCACGCACAATTTCGCCGTTGACCCTCACGCTGATCAGCTCTTGTTCTTCGCCGTGAAGCACCAAGGACTGACCGGAGTTGCCCGCTGCTCTTTGAATCATCATTCGATTCACCACCATGGTTTTTGATGGGTTCAAAGCAATGTCTAAGTCGACAGTCTGAATAGTAAAAGCCGGTGCCTTGTATTCACTTCTTAGGAAGGTGATGGGGTTTTCTGTGCGTGCCATTCAATGTCTCTTAGATGATCTTTGGTTAAATAGTTAAAACAATTAAGTTGTTACTAACATCAATTAAAACTTCACAAACAATGTCACCACGCCAATACCAATGAAGATCACTGCGGCAATGCCGTGCACCCATTTTATGGGCAGAGCTTTCGTGAACTTTTTACCCAGCCAAACTGCAGGAGCATTCGCTAGCATCATGCCAACAGTGGTGCCCATCACAACGGCCAATAAATCATCATAGCGTGCCCCCAAAGCCACGGTGGCAACTTGGGTTTTATCGCCCATTTCAGCGATAAAAAACAATGAGGTGGTGATCGTGAAGACTTTCCAAGCGCTGCGTGTTGGGGGAGCCTCTTCGTCACCATCCAGCTTGTCTGGGATTAAAAGCCATAAGCCTAAGGCTATAAAACCACCACCTAAGATCCATTTCATTACTTCTGGGCTGATCCATGCAGAGATGGCACTTCCCAAAAAAGCTGCCAAAGCATGATTGAGGAGTGTGGCAATGAAGATGCCCCAAATGATGGCCCAGTGATGATCTTTGTATCTGGCAGACAGCATGAGGGATAAAAGCTGGGTTTTATCGCCAATTTCGGCGAGGGCAACAATGCTAGTTGCCAAGAAAAAGTAATTTAAATCCATTTAAAAACAATAGGTTATTAGGTTAATGCTATTTTAGTTAAAAACTATTGGAAAAATTAATAAATACAATTTAACTATCGAGTTGTTTTAGACATAAACTACGTATGTCTAGTTAGATAGCTGCGTGTATTTGGATGACCAAAGCCATATAGCTATCGTAACCGACTTAGAAGTTAAATCTATCGATAGGAGTAAAAAAATGCCAACATTAAAAGGTAGCAAAACAGAACAGAGCTTGAAAGAAGCTTTTGCTGGTGAGTCAATGGCTAACCGCCGTTACTTGTATTTCGCGAACATGTGCGATATCGCTGGTGAGAACGACACAGCAGCATTGTTCCGTTCAACAGCTGAAGGTGAAACTGGTCACGCCCACGGTCATATGGAATTCTTGATCGAAGGCGGAGCTGGCGAGCCAGGTACAGGTCTTCCAGGTCGTACACCAAAAGAAGCTCTAGAGGCTGCTGTTCATGGTGAAACACACGAGTACACAGATATGTACCCTGGTATGGCTAAGACAGCCCGTGACGAAGGATTCGACGAGATCGCTGATTGGTTCGAAACTTTGGCAAAGGCTGAGCGTTCACACGCTAACCGTTACCAGAAGGCTTTGGATACATTAGGCGCGTAATTCGCTGATGTACTGAAGGCTTTTTAAGGATTCCTGGGATGCAAATCTCGGGAATCTCATAAAAAGTCTTAAATAAAGTAATTTAAGTAAATACGAAATTAAAAATACATAAGGTAAATAGTATGAGTCAGAGAGAAGGTAATTTAGAAGCCCCAACAAGACACGCCCTTGATTGGAAAAATCCTGATTTTTACAATGAAGAATCTCTAAACACCGAACTAGAGCGTGTATTTGATATTTGCCACGGCTGCCGCCGTTGTGTGAGCTTGTGCGGCTCTTTCCCTGCATTATTTGATTTGGTTGATGCCACTGAAGATGGCGAAGTACATGGTGTTGATAAGAAGGATTACGACAAGGTGGTTGATCAGTGCTACTTGTGTGACCTTTGCTACATGACCAAGTGCCCATACACACCACCGCACGTTTGGAATCTTGATTTCCCACATTTGATGTTGCGTGCAAAAGCGATCAAGCACAAGAAGGGTGAAACAACCTTCCGCGACAACTTATTGTCATCAACTGACAAGATGGGCAGCTTCGCTGGTATTCCAATTGTGACCAAAGCTGTGAATGCAGTGAATAGTACAAAAGTGATGCGTTCTGTGATGGAA
>CALMBU010000013.1 GCA_937863045.1 uncultured Polynucleobacter sp.
ATCTTCAATTATTCAAGGAACTTGTTGTTTTAATTGAATATTTTCCATTTTGTCTAAGGCAAACATTGATACTTAAATTAATCTCCTAAGTGAGTTTTTGAAAGAAATTATGGAAACAACGGTCAAATGGTTGGGCAATGATGGCATGGCATTCTCTGCAGAAACAGGCAGCGGTCACCTTGTGAACATGGATGGTGCGCCCGATGCAGGAGGTAGGAACTTAGCCCCTCGCCCAATGGAAATGATGTTGGTTGGGGCTGGTGGATGCACCTGTTTTGACGTTGTGATGATTCTGAAGCGAGCTAGACAAAATATTCATGATTGTCAGGTGACTTTGAAGGCAGAGCGTGCCAATGAGGACCCAAAGATCTTCACAAAGATCCATATGACCTTCAAGGTGAGTGGCAAGAATTTGGATAAAAGCCGTGTTGAAAAGGCTGTTGAACTATCCCATGACAAATATTGCTCAGCGACCATCATGCTTGGCAAAACAGCAGAAATCACACACAGCATAGAATTGATCGAACTGTAATCAATTCAAGAAAAAAGTGCAGAGCCGGCTATTAAGCCGGATTCTGTCGCCCGCATTTTCATGCAGGGGCAACCATTCATCTAGTTTCACCGTTACCAGTGAAATCAAGCTCCCTACCCGCAAGCTCAGCGGACCGCCTCAACGCTTGCCTATTTGGGATTGCTCCGAGTGGAGGTTACCGCGTTTCACCGTAACTAAATACGCTCGTCTCTGTGGCCCTATTCCTCACGTCACCGTGGATGGCCGTTAGCCATCACCCTGTCCTATGGAGTCCGGACTTTCCTCCCCCTTGTTACCAAGGCAGCGGTTGCCTTACCGACTCTGCCCCACTAGTCTAACCGACTATTGTCCAGGCAAGATTTTCACCAGCTCGCAATGGCACCACCGTGCTGTCTCCGACCGGAAATTCATCTGGGATAACTTGTGCTTGGCGCTTCAAGATCAACTTACCTGTGTTCCTTGGCATGTGATAGAAGTCTGGGCCAAAGTGACTAGCAAATGCTTCTAAGCGATCAAGGGCATTGGCCTGATCAAAAACTTCTGCGTACAAAGGCATGGCATGCCAAGCTGTGTAGCAACCTGCACAACCACAGGCACTTTCTTTTGCACCTTTGTAATGTGGGGCGCTGTCAGTGCCTAAGAAAAATCTTGGGTTACCAGAGGTTGCTACGCGCACCAATTCTTGACGATGCTCTTCTCTTTTTAAAATGGGTAAACAGTAATAATGAGTTCGAATACCACCGCTGAAAATTGAATTGCGGTTGTAAAGCAAATGTTGGGGCGTGATGGTGGCAGCTATCGCACCGAAACGCTGGGTGTCCGCAGACTCAACATATGTAGCAGCCTGCTTGGTGGTGATGTGCTCAAACACAATTTTCAAGCCTGGATGACGATTCCTCAGGGGCTCTAATACCTGATCAATGAATACCGCCTCACGATCAAAAACATCGACATCAGCATGCGTCACCTCTCCATGAATCAATAAAGGCATACCGCAAGCCTCCATCGCCTCTAAAGCTTTGGTGCATTTTTTAATATCAGTCACGCCAGCATCACTATTTGTGGTGGCGCCAGCAGGGTAGAGCTTGAAACCAGCAACACCGCCTTGATGCGCTTTTTTCACTTCATCGGCAGAGGTGTTGTCAGTCAAATACAAGACCATCAATGGGGTGAATGAACTACCAGCAGGCAAAGCTGCCAAGATACGTTTTTTATAAGCAGCTGCCATTTCTGCAGTTGTCACAGGTGGCTTTAGATTGGGCATGATGATGGCGCGCTCAAATTGAGTGGCTGTGTGTTTAATCACATCACGCAACACATCACCATCCCTGACGTGTAAATGCCAATCATCAGGACGAGTAATTTCAATTGTATTGATTGAACTCATGTATCAAGACTCACTATCTATAAGCAAAATTCTAAAATCATTCACATTGGTCAAGGTAGGACCCGTGTGCACCAAAGTATTTAAATCTTTAAAAAACCCATAACTATCATGTTTAGCCAAACCATCTTTAGCCAATTGATGATCATTATTCATGAGTTTTCTAGATTCTGATGCAAACCATGCACCAGCATTATTTTCACTGCCATCAATCCCATCTGTATCAGCCGCTAATGCCGAAAGCGTCGGCAAATCCTCACAAGCCACATACAAGGATAATAAAAACTCGCTGCATCGACCACCACGACCCTTCACATCACGTGGGATTGTGACAGTGCATTCCCCACCTGAGAGAAGGGCTACTGGTTTTTGAAACGGTTGATCGTGAAGAAAAATTTCGCGTGCCAACGCTGCTTGCATCAATGCAACATCTTTGGCTTCTCCCATCACGGTGTCTCCTAAAATCACTGCCTTGACGCCCTGAGATTCACAATATCTGGCCGCCGCCTCCAAACAAGAATGAGCAGTGGCTAAAAGATGGTTGTTGATTTGCTTAAAAATAGGATCGCCTGATTTTGGTGTCTCAGGATGTTTACCTAGCAAACCATTCTGTAAATAATCGGTCACCACTTTTGGAATTTGACCTTGAAGCAAATCGTAATCTTTAAGAATTTGAAGTGCATCTGCAAATGTAGACTCATCCGGTGCGCAAGGTCCACTCGCAATACTTGATGGATGATCTCCAGTCACATCAGAAATCAAAAAGGCGTCTACTTTTGCGCCTCGACCAGCGGCCTCTCTGGCCATATGACCGCCCAAAATAGCAGACAAGTGCTTGCGCACAATGTTCATTTGACCAATCGGTGCGCCTGACATCAATAGAGCTTGGGTGGTGACCTGCAAATCCTGAATGCTTAAGCCCGGCGCAGGCAAAGTCAAAAGACTTGATCCACCACCTGAGATGAGCGCAATCAATTGATCACCCGGCTGCAGAGTTCTAATCAATCGCAGAGTTTCTTTGGCCCCATTAAGACCAGCCTCATCAGGTACTGGATGACCAGCCTCAACCACCTGAATTGTTTTTGTGGGTAAGTTATGACCATAACGAGTGATGACCATGCCTTCAAGCTTGGCCTCGGGCCAATTCTGTTGAGCATATTGCTCAAGAGCCACAGCCATAGAAGCAGCCGCCTTTCCGGCACCCAAAACCAAGCACCGACCTTTTAAAGG
The DNA here is from genome assembly GCA_937863045.1 of uncultured Polynucleobacter sp. GTDB lineage: Bacteria > Pseudomonadota > Gammaproteobacteria > Burkholderiales > Burkholderiaceae > Polynucleobacter. Next base: position 3,147 of record CALMBU010000013.1, read on the forward strand.
CGCACTGAAAACCTTGCTCAAACCATCTGGCAACATCGCTTGAGGATCAGCAGTTTTTAAGGCCGCATCAAATGCAGCTCGCAAAAATTGAGGGGTATTTTTAATCGCCATACTAGGATATTAGCTTGGTTTGAGATTGTTGAGCTTGCCACATATCACTATAACGACCACCCAAAGATAAGAGCTCCTCATGGGTCCCTCTTTCGATGATGCAGCCATCATCCATCACCAAGATTTGATCTGCATAAATAATGGTGGATAAGCGATGGGCAATGATCAAAGTTGAACGGTTTTTAGCCAACGCCATCAGCTCTTTCTGAATGGCGCGCTCTGTCTCAGAATCAAGCGCAGAGGTTGCCTCATCAAAAATCAAAAAGGCTGGGTTTTTCAAAAGAGTTCTGGCAATCGCTACGCGCTGTTTTTCGCCACCAGATAATTTCAAGCCGCGCTCTCCAACAGCTGAGTTATACCCCTCTGGCAATGATGTGATGAAGTCATGAATCTGAGCAGCCTTAGCAGCTGTTTCAATTTCTTCTTGCGAAGCGCCAGGTCGACCATAAGCAATATTGTAGGCAATGGTGTCGTTAAAAAGAACTGTGTCTTGAGGAACAATGCCAATACAAGCCCTCACACTTTTTTGAGTTACCGCTTGAATATTTTGCTGATCAAACTCAATAGAGCCCTTGGTCACATCATAAAAACGAAATAACAATCGCGCTAAAGTACTTTTGCCAGCGCCACTATGACCAACAACAGCTGTGGTTTTACCTGGTAAGACCTCAAAATCGATTCCCTTTAAGATCTGGCGATTACGCTCATATGAGAATGACACATCACGAAATTGAATATGCGGGCCCAATGCTTGGTTCTTGATCACCAAATCCTGAGCGCCCTCTTGATCAGCAATTTCTCGATCAGTGCCGAGCAATTTAAACATCCGATCCATATCGATCAAAGCTTGCTTGATTTCTCGATAAATCACACCTAAAAAGTTAAGCGGTATATACAGCTGAATCATCAGCACATTCACCAACACCAAATCACCCAAGGTCATTGATCCATTTGACACGCCAACAGTGGCCTGCCACAAAATTAAAATCAGACCAGTCGCAATGATGGTTTGCTGTCCAACATTCAGAATAGCCAATGAGCGCTGCGACTGAATGGCAGCCTCTCTGTAACAACGAAGATTTTCATCGTAGCGCTTAGTCTCATACTCTTCATTACCAAAGTATTTAACCGTTTCAAAATTGATCAGGGCATCAACCGCTCTTTGATGAGCCTTTGAGTCAAGCTCATTCATTCTCTTGCGATACTTCGTGCGCCACTCCGTGACAACAATTGTAAAAATCACATATAAAACCAATGCGATCAAAGTAATTAGAGCAAACAGGTAGTTATAAGCCCAAACAAAATAACCGAGCACCAAGCCGAGCTCCACCATGGTTGGCAAAATGCTGTACAAAGAATAAGAGATCAATGACTGGATACCCCTGGTACCCCTCTCAATATCTCTGGTCATTCCACCAGTTTGTCTTGATAAATGAAAGCGCAAAGACAAGGCGTGCAAATGCTGAAATACTTGAAGTGCAACCGTTCTAACTGCGCTCTCGGTCACCCTTGAGAAAATAAGTTCTCTTAACTCTGTAAAGAGTGAAGCTGACAATCTCAATAAGCCATAGGCGATGATGAGTGCCACAGGAACAACAATCAAGGTTTGCAATCCTGGTGGCACGCTCATTGAATCAACCATGAACTTGAGCAAAATTGGCACACCAAGATTAGCCACCTTAGCGGCAATCAAGCAAGACAAAGCCAAAATCACGCGCCCTTTAAAGGTCCATAGATAGGGCAATAAATTGGCGATCACCTTCCAATCATTACTTTTTTCATGATTTGATTTATTTTGAACATCTTGGGATTGCATATGTCTCATGGCTTATTTTTCATTTTTATAATTAATCGCCCAAATTAGGCACTGCTCTATCTCGAGTTCCAACACTTAAAAACACCAAGAGCAAACGAACAAAACCATAACTGACCCAATTGAATACCTTGGCCACCAAAGGTCTCTTGGAATAAAGATCAGAATCAACCTTGATACCTTTTTCTAAAGCTTGATCTGCAATTTTCGATCTGATCTCTTTGACAATCGGATGATTTCTGATCACCAAATTAGCCTCATGATTCAAAAGAAACGATAAGTGATCGCAGTTTGATGAGCCTAATGTGGCCCAACGCCCATCAACCACCATGGCCTTTGCATGCAAAAGCCCCAAGGGGTACTCATAAATGGTGATGTTCGCAGCCAAGAATTGGCCATACAAACTAGGGACTGACCAATTCAAAACCCTGAACTCATCTCTGCCCAATAATAAGTTGACAACCACACCTCTTTCAGCCGCCCTTATCAAGGCTTTTCTAAAGCGTCGCCCGGGCATGAAGTAAGGAGTTGCCAGCCAAATTTCTTCCCTTGATTGACCAATGGCTTTTAAATAGGCTCTCTCGATGTCACGGCGATGATGCAAGTTATCTCTGGCAATAAAAGCCAAACTGGCCTTTTGATCATGACGAATACCCAAAAAATGGCTGGTGCTCCAAGGTAACTCTTGATCCAAAATTCTTTTAAGAATATTGCGGGGATGAAGGGCATTGGGCTGCATTCTTTGCCACTGCCTCAAAAAAGTAGCATGTACTTTTTCCACAACTATCCCTGTGGCCCTTAAAGATAAATCCCAACGCAAGCCACTTAAAGATTTTCCATCAGCAGTTTGATTATCAGCACAAACATTGATGCCCCCAACAAAGCTTTCAAACTCATCAATGACGACCAATTTTCGATGAGTTCTAGAAAATCCAAATCTTCCAAACCAAGCAGGGTTGTAATAAGTCAACTGCACACCTGCCTCCAAAAACTGCTGCGCAAAGGCAAATGGACTAGAGCCCAACCAGTCAATCACAACCCGAACATCTAAACCTTTTAAAGCAGCAGCGGTCAATAAATCAGCTATGCGCTTGGCTTGCTCATCAGCAGAAAATATATATGTCTCAAGATAAATAGATTTTTGCGCTTTTGAAAGGGAGTCTTCTAAAGTTGAAAAATAATTTTTCCCACCCTCTAGCAAATCAAGGTGCTCAATATTTTGCCAACGATCTTTTCTTAGAAGAGACATGGCTTAATTCTAATCAGAATTAAGCTTGAGTATTGCTTGCTGATTACTTGGGGAAAAACAAAGTGGGGCTGCAATCTCAATGGGTTGCCATTGGTAGGCCGTATGCTCTCTAGGGGCCAAAGTCACTGGGACGCGCTTTGCTAAAAGAACTTTGAACCAGTGCTCAGTGTTCTCAGTCACACCTTCGCCATAACGATGCCGCCATTGGGGGTAGATTTCATACTGAATCTGTTGATTCATGGATTGCAAAGCATTGGGGGGAAGCGTTGAGACATCGATGCCCGTTTCTTCCATGAGCTCTCGGGCGGCTGCCTCTATCAGTGGCTCGTCAACCGAATCCAGGCTTCCAGTCACAGACTGCCAATAGCCAGGATGGTCTTTTCTCTCCAGCAACAAAACCTCGTTGCTAGCCGTATAAATAACGACTAGTACCGAGATTGGAATTTTCATGCAGGCATTTCTGTGTTGCGCAAACGAATGTGAAGTTCTCGCAATTGCTTTTCATCAACAGGACTTGGCGCTTGAGTTAACAAACATTGAGCTCTTTGTGTTTTAGGGAAAGCAATCACGTCACGAATCGACTCTGCACCTGTCATCATTGTGACAATTCGATCTAGACCAAAAGCGATACCACCGTGCGGAGGAGCACCGTATTGAAGCGCATCCAACAAGAAGCCAAATTTCGCTTGAGCTTCTTCAGGACCAATGTTCAATGCACGGAAAACTTGGCTTTGTACAGCTTCTTTATGAATACGAACTGAACCGCCACCAATTTCCCAACCATTCAGAACCATGTCATAGGCTTTAGCTAAGCACTTACCTGGATCTGTCTCTAGGTAGTTAAGGTGCTCGTCTTTTGGACTTGTGAATGGATGGTGACAAGCAACCCAACGCGCTGCATCATCGTCGTAGTCAAACATTGGGAAGTCAACAACCCACATTGGTTGCCATGTTTGTTCCATCAAACCGTTTTCTTTGGCCCAAGCAGAATGGCCAATCTTTAGACGCAATGCACCGATTGCATCATTGACCACTTTCGCTTTATCAGCGCCGAAGAAAATAATATCGCCATCTTTTGCTTCAGTTCTCTTAAGGATTTCAGCAATCGCTGCATCGTGAAGATTTTTAACAATCGGAGATTGCAAGCCATCACGGCCCTTTGCGATTTCATTGACTTTGATCCAAGCCAAACCTTTTGCGCCATAAATTGACACAAACTGAGTGTAGTCATCAATATCACTGCGGCTAATCACTGAGCCACCTGGAACTTTTAAACCAACCACACGACCATTTTCTTGATTAGCGGGGCCTGAGAAAACTTTGAAATCAACATCCTTCATCACATCGGTCAACTCTGTGAACTCAAGCTTCACTCGCAAATCAGGCTTATCTGATCCAAAGCGCGCCATGGTTTCTGAGTAAGGCATGACTGGGAATGGATTAGCCAATTCAACATTCATCACTGTTTTGAAAATATGACGAATCATGTTTTCAAAAAGATCACGTATTTCGTATTCATCTAAGAATGCTGTCTCACAGTCGATCTGAGTAAATTCAGGCTGGCGATCAGCTCTTAAGTCTTCATCTCTGAAACACTTGGTGATTTGGTAGTAGCGATCAAAGCCAGCGACCATCAACAATTGTTTAAACAACTGTGGCGATTGAGGCAAGGCAAAGAATTGACCATCATGAACTCTTGAAGGTACCAAGTAGTCTCTGGCTCCCTCAGGAGTGCTCTTGGTCAACATCGGGGTTTCAATATCGATGAAACCCGCTTGGTCCAAATACTTTCTGGTTTCAATTGCAACGTTATAGCGCAGGCGTAAATTCTTTTGCATTTGCGGGCGACGCAAATCCAAAACACGATGAGTCAAACGTGTTGTTTCAGATAGATTGTCATCTTCCAACTGGAACGGTGGCGTTACAGAAGCGTTCAAGATATTCAATTCATGGCACAACAATTCAACTTTACCGCTGACCAAATCATTATTTTCAGTACCAGCTGGACGTGCGCGCACCAAGCCTTTGATTTGCACACAATACTCATTACGCACTTGCTCAGCAATCGAGAACATCTCTTGGCGATCAGGATCACAAACAACCTGAACGAAACCATCTCTATCTCTTAAATCGATAAAAATAACACCGCCATGATCGCGTCGACGATTCACCCAGCCTGCTAAGGTTACTTCTTTACCGATTAATGATTCTGTGACTTGGCCACATTGATGACTGCGCATTGACATAAAACTTCCTACTTTGCTGGTATGACTGAATGTTTGAGAGGGGCCACTGAGCCCATTGAAACTATGTGTTTAAGTGCTTCCTCAACGCCCATATCCAATTCAATGATGTCGGCACGAGGCACGATCATAAAAAAACCAGATGTTGGGTTGGGAGTCGTTGGCAAAAACACGTTGACATGCTCGCCACTTAATTTACCGGCAACTTCCTCGGCCGGATTACCTGTGACAAATGCAATCGTCCAAGATCCATTTCTTGGATAAGGAATTAATACTGCTTTTCTAAAGGCATTACCTTTGCTTGAAAAAAGTGTGCCTGAAACTTGTTTAACGCTGGAATAAATTGATTTAACGATTGGGATGCGAATAATGATTTGATCCCACACGCGGATCCACCATTGACCTGCAAAATTAGCAGCCACAACACCAGTGACCATGATCACGGCAATCACAATCAAGATTCCGACGCCTGGCAACTTTCTAAATGATTGCAAAGCAGGTGTTAAATCAAGCGGCAAAACAGCCATCAATGCCGAAATCAAAGAGCCAAATATGTTATCTAAAACAGATAAGCCCCAAGTCATCACCCAAATGGTGACGGCCAATGGAGTCCAAACTAAGATGCCGGCAATAAAATATTTTTTCATGGAGCCTTAAATTATAGGGCTTAGCTCAGCCAACTGAGCGTAAATAAGGTTCCACCTAAAAGACCGCCCATGAAAAGAATGCTTCCCCAAATTAACTTTTTGGTTTTTTGTTGCTCAAGGATTAACCTCAAAATCAACTCTTTATCGCTTGTATTTCCTTGCTTTTGATTATTCTCCAACCATTGGACAAGTAATCTTGGGATAGTGGGCACTAACTTAGCCCACTGTGGAGCTTCTGATTTCAGGCGATCAATGAAGCCTCTGATACCGATTTGCTGATCAACCCATCGCTCTAAGACTGGTTTCGCGGTCTTCCATAAATCCATGTCAGGATCCAATTGACGACCCAAACCTTCCACATTCAGGAGTGTTTTTTGCAACAAGGTCAATTGCGGTTGAATTTCCACATTAAAGCGTCGAGAGGCTTGGAAAAGCCTCATGAGCACGATGCCCAATGAAATTTCCTTTAAAGGACGATCAAAATAAGGCTCGCACACCGCTCGCACTGCGCCTTCTAATTCTTCTACTCGGGTATCTGCAGGAACCCAGCCAGACTCGATGTGCAATTCCGCAACACGTCTGTAGTTGCGATTAAAGAAAGCTAGAAAATTGTGCGCCAAATAATTTTTATCTGTTTCTGAGAGTGCGCCAACAATGCCAAAGTCTAAAGCGATATAACGGCCAAAAGTCTCAGGGGCAACGCTCACAAAAATATTACCCGGGTGCATGTCCGCATGGAAAAAACCGTCATGGAAAACTTGGGTGAAAAATATCTCAACGCCATCAGACGCTAATTTTTTAAAATCAATCCCCGCTGCACGCAAATCATCTAAGCGGGAAATTGGAATGCCGTGCATTCTCTCCATCACCATCACATTGATGCCACACAGATCCCAATACATTTCAGGGATGATCAGCTTTTTAGAACCCTCAAAATTTCTGCGTAGCTGACTAGCATTGGATGCTTCGCGCGTTAAATCTAATTCATCGTGCAAGTAAGTATCAAATTCATCCACGTTTTCTCGTGGCTTTAAGCGCTTACCGTCACGCCATAACTTTTCAACCAATGATGCCAATACCCTCAGCAGCGCTAAATCACTTTCAATGATTGGCAAAATTCCTGGTCGTAAAACTTTGATGGCGACTTCTTTGCCCTGCCACTCAGGATACTTTTCTGTTCCCTTAAGCACGGCAAAGTGCACTTGGGCCACAGACGCACTGGCCACTGGTTTTTCGTCAAAGGATAAAAAAACTTCCGATAATTTTTTACCCAAAGATAATTCAATCAACTCAATTGATTTAGCCTGGGAGAATGGCGGCACTTGATCTTGTAACTTAGCCAACTCATCGGCCACATCTAAGGGCAAAAGGTCTCTACGAGTTGATAAAACTTGGCCAAACTTTACAAATATAGGGCCCAAAGCTTCTAAAGCTAATCGCAGACTTTCTCCGCGGGTATAACCAGTTGGGGTTGTCCAAGAAACCACTGTCAAAATGACTTTGACCAAGCCAGGCTTTAGGCTATCCCTGACTATTCTTAAAAGACCAAAACGCCAAATCGTATAGAGGATCTTGAACAATCTAAAAAATTGTTTCACAAGGCCCTCTCTAGCAAACGTTCAATACGCTTCTCAATCCGCTCAACATCGTCGCGTAAACGTCTTATTTCATCTTTATGGCGCACTAATTCTTCTCTTTTTACAAGTGTTGGTTTTTCATGAATAAGGTATTCTAAAACGCTAGTACCAACATCCTGAAGTACATTTTGCCCAAATTGCTTGCCTTGCTGGGCCGCCTGCATGATTCTATGCGCCATAGGATCACCCACCAGCTTAGACAAATCTTCCTCAGCTTCCCATCGTAGCTGGCCTGCCAAGGTTGATACAGCTTGAGCCAGATCCACATCACCTGAGACTTTTACATGCTTTACTGCAGCGTCTTTTCCGCCCGCAATATAGGCATTAAAAACCTCGGGGCCAATCGTTAAAGTGACATTTGGCTCACTGGCACCTTGATCCGCCAAAGCAAAATGTCCTTGATCAGTGACGACCAAGGACATTTCAACCACCGGTAAAACTAATTTGATTGTTTTATTTTTTTGCTTTTGTAAAAGATCACTGGCCCAAGATTCTTGGGCCAGTAAATAATTTAATGCATGTACGATCGTTTTCAGATTAGACCAGCTGCTGAATACCGGCTAGCACCCAACCACCTTGACCATTCACAGGCTTGGTTAAATTCCAAACCTCAACGAAAGACTCAGCTGGACCATCCGCTTGCTCACGAATCATTCCTGAGAAACGAACGCTGGCCAAGTAAATACCTTGTAATGACTCGACGCCCAATAAATCAGCCTCAAGCGTTAATACTTCAGTGCGATTTTGCTCTGTTGCGCGAGCCTGAAGATCTTGATTAAGTTCTGCAAACATTTCTGGAGTTGCAAACTCTCTCAACTTCTCTAAGTCACCGCGATCCCAAGCTTCTTGCAAATGCACAAAGTGTTTTTTTGCATTGAGCAAGAATGACTCTTGATCAAAGTCTTTGATTGCAACTTCAGTAACAGCTGCATCAACAACTGGCGTTGCTGCTGAAGAACCGACATTCATTGGCTCTTGACGATCAAAGCGCTGCTGGTTTTCCCATGGCGCTCCACCAGCTGGGCTGGCTTTATAAGTTGCTTGACCGTTGTTGGCAAAACGTCTAAATAACCAAAGACCGATCATCGCAACGGCTGCCACCATCAAAAAGCCCATCAAAAATGATGCTGCTGCTTCACCCAAACCAAAATGTGACAACAACCAACCAAGACCCAAACCGGCAGCTAAGCCACCAAGAATGCCGCCCATACCAAAACCTTTTTTAGGTTGTGCAGCAGCAGGCGCTGCAGCTGGCTTAGCAGCAGTAGCAGGTGCAGCTGTTGGTGCCTGAGCAGGTTGAGCTGGCGCAGCTTGCTGTTTCTGGGTCACGTTTTGTGATTGTTTACCAACGCTTTTAGATCCACCCATGCGTTTCGCTTCGGCATCAAATGATGTACCCATCAACACAAATGAAGAAAGAACTAAATAAACAAAACTTTTCTTAAACATTTTTAACCTCTCAAAAAACACGTAAGTATCAGTATTTATAACCAATATGTAATGCAACAATACCACCAGAAAGCGAGTGGTATTCAACCTTGTCAAATCCCACACTTTCCATCATGGTTTTTAAAGTTTCTTGGTCCGGATGCATGCGGATTGACTCTGCAAGATACCGATAACTCTCTGAATCTCCAGCAACTTTATCACCAAGCCATGGAAGTATCTTAAATGAATATGCATCATATATTGGCTTTAATGCATCAACCGGCTTAGAAAACTCCAAAACCATGGCTTTTCCACCTGGTTTGATCACTCTTAACATTTCCTTCAGGGCCACCTCTTTGTGGGTCATGTTTCTCAGACCAAAAGCAACCGTGGTCAAGTCAAAGTAATTATTTGGAAATGGTATCTGCTCGGCATCCACCTGAACGCATGGCAAATAGTAGCCTTTATCAATTAAGCGATTACGCCCAAAGCCAAGCATTGATGCATTGATATCAGTTAACCAAACCTGTCCACCTGTTTCACGCTCAAGACCAACAGATTTAGCAAAACTCAAAGATAGGTCGCCTGTGCCGCCAGCAATGTCTAAAACTTTTTGACCTGGTCTCACAGCAGCTTTACTGATTGTGAAATGCTTCCATAAACGATGCATACCACCAGACATCAAATCATTCATGATGTCGTACTTATTAGCTACAGAATGAAATACCTCAGCAACCTTGCTGGCTTTTTCAGTTTCATCAACTGTCTTATAACCAAAATGTGTTTGAGCCATGATTGATTAATGCCCGCAAGAGCGTGGCTCATCCTTCACCGTTGGAACATCTCTACTAGCACCCGCTTGCTCCATTCGATCTAGATAGTCTTGCCACATTTCCTCTTGGTTGACACACATGTCATAAAGATAATCCCAACTGAAAATACCTGAGTCGTGCCCATCAGAAAAAACAGGTTTGATGGCGTAATGACCCACCTGCTCAATGGTGTTGATCAAAACATCACGCTTACCGGTTTGTAAAGTTTCTTGACCAACGCCATGACCCCTGACTTCTGCAGATGGTGACCAAACTCTTAAAAACTCAAACGGCAATTGATAAGTTTTATCTTCATAGGCCAACTCTAAAACTTTTGATTGCTGATGAGCAATGATGTTCTTAGGCAATGGTGCTTTTTCTGTTGAGCTCATGATTAAACCAATACTCTTTCAATACCGCCTGAATTAGCGTTCTTCACATAATCAGCCATCCAATTGGCTCCTAGCAAATGATTGGCCATCTCAACCACGATGTAATCTGCTTTAGTACCTGAGTCTTCATCGAATCTTGATAAACCTTGTAAACAAGATGGGCAGCTGGTCAATACCTTCACCTGACCATCAAAACCATTTTGTAAATCACCGGCGCCTTTGCGCATCTCAATTTCTTTGCGGAAACGAACTTGTGATGAGATGTCCGGACGCGTGATCGCCAATGTGCCAGATTCGCCACAGCAACGCTCGTTCTTCTCAATGCTTGTACCATCCTCAGTCGTCACCAAGCTATTCACTGTCTTCAAAGGATCTTGCAACTTCATTGGACTGTGACATGGGTCGTGATACATGTATCTCACTCCCTTGGCACCCTCTAACTTGATACCCTTCTCCAATAAGAACTCATGGATATCAATGATTCTGCAGCCAGGGAAAATCTTTTCAAATTCGTATCCTGCCAACTGGTCGTAACAAGTGCCACAAGAAACCACCACTGTCTTGATGTCCAAGTAATTCAGGGTGTTGGCCATGCGATGGAAAAGCACACGGTTATCCGTGATGATCTTGTCAGCTTTATCAAAATCACCAGAACCTCTTTGCGGGTAACCACAGCACAAATAACCTGGCGGCAATACAGTTTGCACACCTGCGTGCCACAACATCGCTTGTGTAGCTAAACCAACTTGAGAAAACAATCTTTCTGAACCGCATCCCGGGAAATAGAACACCGCTTCTGTATCAACAGAAGTTGTTTGTGGATTTCTGATGATAGGCACCACATCAGAGTCTTCAATATCTAATAAAGCTCTGGCAGTTTTCTTCGGCAAGTTGCCTGGCATTTTTTTGTTGATAAAGTGAATCACCTGCTCTTGAATTGGCGGCTTCGTCACAGTCGAACGAGGCTTTGCCGTTTGAGCCTTGGCAAACTTCTTCAATAAATCGTGAGCCAAACGTTGAGCTTTGTAACCCCAATCAATCATCAACTTTCTGGTCAATTGAATTGTTTCAGGATTGGTCGCATTCAAGAAGAACATCGCTGCCGTTGCACCTGGATTGAATTTCTTCTGCCCCATCTTGCGCAACAAGTTACGCATATTCATGGTGACATCACCAAAGTCAATCTTGACTGGGCATGGGGTCAAACACTTATGACAAACCGTGCAGTGCGCAGCGACATCATCAAAAGCTTCCCAATGTTTTACAGAAACACCGCGCCTTGTTTGCTCTTCATACAAGAAAGCTTCAACCAATAAAGATGTGGCTAAAATTTTGTTACGTGGGCTGTACAACAAGTTAGCGCGTGGCACGTGCGTGGCACAAACAGGTTTACATTTTCCACAACGCAAGCAATCTTTGATGCTTGTGGCAATGGCACCAATATCACTTTGCTGCATGATGAGAGATTCATGGCCCATCAATCCAAAACTTGGTGTGTAGGCGTTTCTCAAATCGGCGCCCTGCATTAACTTGCCTTTATTGAAACGACCTTCTGGATCAATTCTTAGCTTATAAGATCTGAAATCTTTGATTTCAGCTTCTGTTAAATACTCAAGCTTGGTGATACCAATGCCGTGCTCACCTGAAATCACGCCATCCAAAGATCTGGCCAACTTCATGATGCGATCAACTGATTGATGGGCATCTTGAAGCATGTCGTAATTATCAGAATTCACAGGGATGTTCGTGTGTACGTTACCGTCACCAGCATGCATGTGTAAGGCCACAAACACACGACTGCGAAGCACCTTTTTATGAATCGCTTCGCACTCTTTCAAAATAGGATCAAAGGGAACGCCGCTGAAAATATTTCTTAGCTCGGCTCTCACCTGAAGCTTCCATGAGGCACGCAAACTTCTGTCCTGCAAAGCTGAGAAGTGTTGGTCCATGTTCTGTGACCAACCCAACCATTCTTTTCTAACCGAAGCGATGAGTTGCAAAGCTTGAGAAACGCGGCCCTCGAGTAAATCAGCCTCAGGCACATCGCCATCCTCTGATTTGCCTAGCGGCAAATTACCTTGCTGTAGGAAAGTTTCAAGCTCATTCAAAAGCTGAAGTTTGTTTTTCAAAGAAAGTTCGATGTTGATGCGCTCAATACCATCGGTGTACTCACCCATGCGATCAAGCGGGATCACTACGTCTTCATTCACTTTGAAGGCGTTTGTGTGACGTGCAATCGCAGCAGTTCTGGCGCGATCCAACCAAAACTTCTTACGAGCTTCTGCGCTGACAGCAACGAAACCTTCACCAACTCTTGTGTTGGCCATGCGAATCACTTCACTGGCAGCCATCGCAACAGCATTCTCATCATCACCAACGATATCGCCAATCAAAACCATTTTTGGCAACACATTGCGTTTTGATTTAGTAGCGTAGCCAACTGCCTTTAGATAGCGCTCATCCAAATGCTCAAGGCCTGCCAAGATGGCGCCGCCTTGTTTGGTTTGTTGATCTAAATAAGCTTTGATTTCAACAATGCTTGGAATAGCATCGCGCGCTTGGCCAAAGAATTCTAAACAGACCGTGCGAATTTGCTTGGGCATGCGATGCAAGACCCATCTTGCACTGGTGATCAAGCCATCACAACCTTCTTTTTGAATGCCTGGCAATCCTGATAAAAACTTATCAGTCACGTCTTTACCTAGACCTTCTTTGCGGAAGGTCTTACCTTCAATTTTTAATTCTTCGGTCTTAATGACTTTTTGACCAGGGGCGTAAGAGCCATCTGACCAAACCAATTTAAAGGTGGCAAAGGCAACGTCATGAATCTTGCCCATGTTGTGGCCAATGCGCTCAATGTCTAACCAGTTACCGTCCGGATCAACCATTCTCCATGACGCCAAGTTATCAAGGGCAGTGCCCCACAAAACAGCTTTTTTACCGCCAGCATTCATGGCGATATTGCCACCAATACAACTGGCTTCGGCAGAAGTAGGATCTACAGCAAAAACATTGCCTGATTTATCTGCAGCATCAGAAACTCGCTTGGTAACAACGCCGGCGCCAGAATAAATGGTGGCAACCTCTTCACTCAAGCCAGGCAAACGCATCATCTCTACAGGACCGAGTGTTTCTAGCTTTTCTGTATTGATGACGGCTGACATTGGCGACAAAGGAATTGCTCCACCTGTGTAGCCAGTACCGCCTCCACGAGGAATGATGGTCAAACCAAGTTCGATACAACCTTTAACCAGGTTGGGAATTTCTTCTTCAGTGTCAGGTGTTAAAACAACGAATGGGTATTCAACGCGCCAATCGGTTGCGTCAGTCACGTGAGAAACGCGCGCCAAACCATCATAAGCAATATTGTCTGCAGCAGTGAACTTGCCCAAAACCTTGCGCACCCGTTTGCGCAAGAGCGCAACACGATCAAACTCTGCATTGAATTGTTCAACTGCGAGCTTCGCACTATCAACCAATTTGCCAACTTTGTCGGCCAAATCAGTCGTCATTCTCTTTTGAACTTCTCTTAAGCGATGATGCAATGCCTCAATCAGTTGCTTGCGACGACCAGGATTGTCTAAAAGATCATCTTGAAGGTAAGGGTTGCGTTGAACGACCCAAATATCGCCCAAGACTTCGTAAAGCATTCTGGCTGAACGCCCAGTTTTTCTTCCAGACCTTAGTTCATCCAGAATCTGCCAAGCTTCCTCACCCAATAAGCGGATAACAATCTCTCTGTCTGAGAAAGATGTGTAGTTATAAGGTATCTCACGCAAACGAGGAGCATTTTGAGGATGCTCGGTCATGCTGTGGAGTGGCAAAGGTGCGTTCATATCATCACTTTTAACTAAAAAGCCATTTTAAAGGACTATCGAGATCTTCGCCTTATTCTCCCTCAAGCCCCCTTTGTGACCTTAGATAGTGCAAGGTCATCAAAGCAAGCCAAGCCAATGGCCAATGGCCGTCCAAAACCCCTCAGGAATCAACAATAAGGCGTAAGTCATGGTGACATAACGTAAAAACTTGCCAATGGCCATATAAATCATGCATGAAAGCCATGGCAGCCTGAGCCAACCTGCCACTGCGCACAAAGGATCCCCAACAATTGGCAGCCAGGAGAGCAATAAGGCTGGAGGGCCTAATTTTTCGAACCACCCCAGTAATTTGTGGTCCCTGGGGCCCACAAGCTTTTCATGAGCCTTGTTGGCCCCAAAGCCCAGCAACCAATTAAGCATGCCGCCCAAGGTATTACCAATCGTGGCCACAAAAACAGCTGGCCAAAACATTTCTGGGTTTAGCTTGATGTAGCCAAATAGGACCGGCTCCGAACCCAATGGTAAAAGGGTTGCCGATATAAATGAAATTGAGAAAACGGCCGGCAAACCCACCGCGGGTAGAGAAAGCCAAACCAAAAAATTGTGTAAATTGCTATCCATGTTTCAGCATTTTAGGCATATGCCGTGATACGCTCACAGGATGCCTAAAGATTACTTAAGAAAAATATTGACCGCCAAGGTCTATGACGTTGCCCGAGAAACTGAGCTTGAACTGGCTACACACCTTTCCGCGCGCATTAAAAACAGGGTTTTACTTAAAAGAGAAGACAACCAGCCGGTGTTTTCTTTTAAGTTAAGGGGTGCTTACAACAAAATGGCTCATTTGAGCCCCGCAGACCTCAAGCGTGGCGTTATTGCAGCTTCAGCAGGCAATCATGCCCAAGGCGTGGCCTTGGCTGCTGCAAAATTAGATTGCAAAGCCATCATCGTGATGCCCACCACCACACCTCAAGTGAAAATTGATGCGGTCAATGATCGCGGTGGTAGCTCTGTCAAAATTGTCTTGCATGGCGAGTCTTATAGCGATGCTTATGAGCATGCACTGTCCCTCGAAAAGAAACATCAACTCACCTTTGTTCATCCTTTTGATGACCCAGATGTGATTGCAGGTCAGGGCACCATCGCCATGGAAATCCTGCAACAACACCAAGAGCCAATCGATGCGATATTTTTAGCGATTGGTGGCGGTGGCTTGATTGCAGGTGTTGGCGCCTACATCAAAGCTATTCGCCCAGAAATCAAGGTCATCGGAGTTCAAACCATTGACTCTGATGCCATGAAAAAATCTTTAGAAGCTGGTCGCAGGGTTGAGTTAAAAGATGTTGGTCTTTTTTCAGACGGCACGGCTGTCAAATTGGTTGGTAAAGAAACTTTTAGACTTTGCCAACAAGTGGTTGATGAAATCATCACTGTTGATACAGATGCGATCTGTGCAGCAATCAATGACGTCTTCACCGACACACGCAGTATTTTAGAACCTGCCGGAGCTCTTGCTTTGGCTGGCTTGAAGGCCTACGTTGAGCGAGAGAAGTGCAAAAACCAAACCTTGGTAGCAGTTGCCTGTGGCGCCAACATCAACTTCAATCGACTCCGATTCGTTGCTGAACGAGCTGAAGTTGGCGAATCCAAGGAAGCTGTTTTTGCAGTGACCATTCCAGAGCAAAGAGGTTCATTCAAGCGTTTCTGCGAACTTCTGGGTGAACGCAATGTCACAGAATTTAACTATCGTATTGCCGATGCGGACCAAGCTCATATTTTTGTGGGCATTGCCACACAAAAAGCCTCTGACAGCGCCGTCATTGCGAAATCGTTCACCAAGTCTGGTTTCAACACCATCGATTTGACTCAAGATGAATTAGCAAAATCACATCTGCGTCACATGGTTGGTGGACGTTCACAGCTCGCAAAAAATGAGTTGCTTTATCGCTTTGAGTTCCCAGAGAAGCCTGGTGCTTTGATGAAGTTTTTAACCAGCATGGCCCCGAACTGGAATATCAGTCTTTTCCACTACCGAAATCATGGCGCAGATTACGGGCGCATTTTGATTGGTATGCAAGTGCCGGCCAGCGATAGAAAAGAATTGAAAAAATTTCTGGCTGATCTTGGTTACCCACATTGGGACGAAAGCGATAACCCTGCTTACAAACTTTTCTTGGCATAAGTATGGCGTTTTCACTCGAAGGCAAATTAGTTGTCGCAATTTCCTCAAGGGCTTTATTTGATTTTGAAGAAGAGAATCAAATCTTTGAGGCCAGCGATGACAGTGCCTACATGCAACTTCAATTAAACAGAATTGATTTGCCAGCCAAGCCTGGCGTTGCATACCCCTTGGTCAAAAAATTACTGACCTTTAATCAGGGTGGTCAACAAAATGTGGAAGTGGTGATTCTTTCTAGAAATGATCCTGTGAGTGGCTTAAGGGTTTTTCGCTCAGCCAAAAATGCTGGTCTGGCCATTGAACGCGGGGTCTTTACCAGGGGTCGCGCACCGTATCACTACTTAAAATCTTTGCAGGCCAATCTTTTCTTATCAGCCAACGCTGATGATGTGCGCGCCACCCTAGATGCTGGCTTTCCTGCTGCCATGGTATTTCCTCAGAGCAAGCAACTGGCCGAATCCAATCCTGATGAAATACGCATCGCCTTTGATGGAGATGCTGTTTTATTTTCAGATGAGGCAGAAAGAGTTTTTCAAGCCAAAGGCTTGGATGCGTTCGTTGCGCATGAAAGTCATAAAGTTGAAACGCCCCTACCGCCCGGTCCATTCAAACCTTTATTAGAGGCACTGCATCGCCTGCAAGTTTCTGCCAAAAAGTCTGGCCAATCAATGAAGATCAGAACTGCTTTGGTCACCGCCCGATCAGCTCCTGCGCATGAGAGGGCTATCAGAACTTTGATGGCTTGGGGTGTCACAGTTGATGAAGCCATGTTTCTTGGCGGCTTAGCTAAAAAAGATTTTTTAAAAGAATTTCAACCTGACTTTTTCTTTGATGATCAATTGGGGCACTGCGAACTTGCATCCGATGTTGCTCCAACAGGTCAGGTTCTTTCTGGTATTGCCAATCAAGTTAAATAAACATGAGCACCTTAGATCAAGCGCCACTCGGCAAAAACTCTGACAACCCAAGTCAATACAGTCCCGAACTTCTATTTCCAATCGCACGCATTGAAAACAGACTAAAGATTGGTATTAAAAATACTGAGCCGCCATTTTTTGGCATTGATATTTGGAATGCTTATGAGCTCAGCTGGTTGAATGCCAAAGGAAAGCCTCAATTGGCTATAGCCACCTTCCTGGTTCCGGCTAATTCACCAAATATCATTGAATCTAAATCATGGAAGTTGTACCTCAACAGTTTGAACAATCATTGTTTTCAGTCAAGCGAAGAATTAATTCAAACGCTCAAAAATGATTTATCAAAAGCTGCTGGCGCAAGTGTTGCTGTGCAATTAGATTTACCAGAACAGCAATCCAAAAAAGGTATGAAAGAAATGTCTGGGAAATTGTTGGATCGACTTGATTTGGAGATTGATCCCAAGCAATTGCCAGATGCCACATTGCTCACATCAGACATGAGCTTGGGCATTGTTGAAGAATCTTTGGTCAGCCATTTGTTGCGCTCAAACTGTCCGGTGACTGCTCAACCAGATTGGGCAAGCATTCAAATCAACTATGTTGGGCCAACGATTGATGAAGAAGGTTTACTGCGCTATCTGATTTCTTTTAGAGAACATCATGAGTTTCATGAGCACTGCGTTGAAAAAATCTTCATGGACATCAAAGAAAAATGCCGCCCTAGCAAGCTATCGGTTTATGCCCGATATACACGCAGAGGCGGCATTGATATCAATCCATTCAGAGCTGATTACAACGCTGAGTGGCCGGACAACGTCCGTCACTCACGTCAATGATTAAAACGGAATATCGTCGTCGATATCACTGATGTTTGGACTGCTTGTTGGAGCAGATGATCTTGGTGCTGATGAAGACGAGCCTTGACTTGGCATACCACCCTCAGAAGATCCAGGCGCTTTACCACCCAACATTTGCATGGTTTCAGCAACGATTTCTGTAGAGTATTTTTCCTGACCACTTTGGTCAGTCCATTTACGCGTTCTTAAACGACCTTCTACATAAACCTGTGAACCTTTTTTGAGGTATTTTTCTGCCACCTCAGCAACCTTGCCAAAAAATGCAACGCGATGCCATTCAGTGTTCTCGCGCATCTCGCCAGATTGTTTGTCGCGGTAACGATCAGTGGTAGCAATTGAAATATTTGTCACTGCGTCACCGCTTGGTAGGCGACGAGTTTCTGGATCACGGCCAACATTACCCACAATGATTACTTTATTAACTGATGCCATTTTTGTCTCCCGAAGAAAAGTTTGTTGTACCGAAATTGATCGAATTAAGTTTGTGAACTGACCTTTGCGGGCAGCTCTCTCATCGATGAAGCGATTATAAGCCAGGCAAAAATCAGTGCTGCACAAGCATAAAAAACACTCGATTCACCACCCCATTGCAACAACCAGCCGCCGCCCAATCCACCAATGAACAAGCCCATTGATTGAGTGGTGTTGTAGATGCCCAAAGCAGTCCCTTTGGCTTGACTGGCCCAGCGAGAAACCAAAGATGGTTGCATGGCTTCTAGAATATTGAAACCAATGAAATAAATCAGTACCGCGGTTGCAAGGGCTGGCAAGGTATCAAAGCTCGCCATCATCAGTTGGGCCACCATCATCGCAACAATGCCAAAGATAAAAGCTGGCTTCGTGCGTTTTCTTCTCTCGCTCATCATGATGATGGGCGCCATACAAGCAAAAGAAATGAATACCGCAGGTAAATAAAGATGCCAATGGGAGACCAAAGGTAAATCAGCCTTCACCAATAATCTTGGCAAGGTCAAAAACAGTGCAATTTGAGCTGCATGCAAGGCAAACACCCCAAAGTTCAATCTCAATAAATCAGCATTAAAGAAAACATCAGAAAACTTGGCCGTGAATGGAGTGCTCGACTTGTCTTGTTGTGGCACCACAAACAAGGCCAAGAAAATGGCGCCCACCCCTAAAACAGCCATCAAATAGAACATGCCATCCAAACCAATGGATTCATGGAGAGGAGAAGCCAAAACCAAAGATATGGCAAATGTCAGAGCAATGCTGCCGCCGACCATGGCCATCGCTCTTGTGCGTGTTTCTTCCTTGGTTAAATCAGCCAACCATGCGGTCACTGCTGCAGAAACAGCGCCAGCACCCTGAATCGCTCGTCCCACAATGATCCACATCAAATCATCCTGGCTACCGGCAATAACAGCGCCCAGCACAAATAACAAAAGTCCAGCCACGACGACTGGTCTACGGCCATACCTATCAGAAAGCATTCCCAAGGGGATGTGTAGGCATGCCTGAACCAGGCCATAAACCCCCAAAGCCAATCCCACTAAAAGGGCCTGATCTCCGCCTGGCAAGCCTTTGGCGTGCATGCTGAAGACTGGCAGGATCAAAAAAAGCCCCAACATGCGTAAAGCAAAAATGCCGGCTAAAGCCAAAGATGCGCGAAGTTCTGTTTTTTCCATAAAGAAAGGCTATATTAACTGGTTACGCAGAGAAAAATCATGGATACGATAAAAATCAGAGGTGCTCGCACCCACAACCTTAAAAATATCAATCTCGATATTCCCAGGAACCAATTGGTTGTCTTAACTGGCCTTTCTGGATCGGGTAAAAGTTCTTTGGCTTTCGATACGCTTTACGCCGAAGGACAACGACGCTACGTAGAATCTTTATCTGCCTACGCCCGTCAATTTTTACAGTTGATGGAAAAGCCGGATGTTGACTCTATCGAAGGTTTATCTCCTGCCATTTCTATTGAGCAAAAAGCCACCAGTCACAATCCACGCTCCACCGTTGGTACTGTCACTGAAATACATGATTATTTACGTTTGCTTTTTGCGCGTGCCGGCACACCGCACTGTCCCGAACATCAATTACCTCTAGAAGCTCAAAGTGTCTCGCAAATGGTTGATGCGGTGATGTCAATGCCTGAAGACACGAAGCTAATGATCTTGGCGCCCGTTGTGAGCGAAAGAAAAGGCGAGCACGTCGATCTATTTGAAGACTTACAAGCACAAGGTTTTGTACGTTTTAGAATTCGCTCGGGTGGCGGCACCGCTTTGCACAACAAAGCAAAAATTTATGAAGTTGATGAATTACCAAAGCTAGTAAAAAACGAAAAGCACACCATTGATGTGGTCGTCGACCGAATCAAGATAAAAGCAGATATCCAACAGCGCTTAGCAGAATCATTTGAAACAGCCCTGCGCTTGGCCGATGGCAGAGCCATTGCACTTGAAATGGACACAGAAAAAGAGCAACTGTTTTCGAGCAAGTTTGCTTGCCCAATTTGCTCTTACTCATTACAGGAATTAGAGCCGCGCTTATTTTCATTCAACAACCCAATGGGTGCTTGCCCCAGTTGCGACGGCTTGGGTCACATCAGCTTTTTTGATCCTAAGCGTGTGGTGGCTCATCCCGAACTGTCTCTTGCCTCAGGCGCCATCAAAGGATGGGACCGCCGCAATCAGTTCTACTTTAGATTGCTACAGAATCTTGCCAAGCATGCCAAGTTTGATTTAGAGGCACCGTTTGAAGAATTACCAAAGAAAGCTCAGGAACTACTGCTGTTTGGATCTAACAATCAAGACATTCCATTTGAGTATTTAAATGAAAAAGGCAAGGTCGTTATTCGCGAACATGCCTTCGAAGGCATTGTGGCTAACTTCGAGCGACGCTACAGAGAAACCGACTCACCAACAGTGAGAGAAGAGCTCGCAAAATATCAAAACAACAAACCCTGCCCAAGTTGCGAAGGCACGCGCTTAAGAACTGAAGCCAGAAACGTCAAAGTGGGTGACGGCAAACAAGCGCGTGCGATTTATGAGGTCAGCAACTTACCTTTGGGCCAAGCGCGCGACTACTTCCTTTCTCTTGAATTAAAAGGTGCCAAAAAAGAAATTGCTGGGAAAATCATTTCTGAAATCGGTGCGCGCTTAAGCTTTCTCAATGATGTTGGTTTGAATTATTTATCTTTGGATAGAAGTGCAGACACCCTGTCAGGTGGAGAAGCACAGCGCATTCGCTTGGCTTCACAGATTGGTTCAGGTTTGACAGGCGTGATGTACGTCTTAGATGAACCGTCGATTGGTCTTCATCAACGCGACAACGATCGACTGATTGGCACACTCAAGCATCTCCGAGATTTAGGTAACTCAGTGTTGGTGGTAGAGCACGATGAGGACATGATCAGAGCCTCTGACCATGTGATTGATATTGGCCCAGGGGCTGGAGAGCACGGCGGAAAGATCATTGCAGAAGGCACTCCAAAAGAAATTGAAAATAATTCTAATTCTTTAACAGGTGCTTACCTTTCAGGCAAAGAAGCCATTCAGGTGCCTAAAAATAGAACTCCGGTGGGAGAGCATTCTCTAAAGATCTTGGGTGCTACAGGAAACAACCTTAAAAATGTCGATGTTGAAATCCCGCTGGGATTATTGACTTGCGTGACCGGCGTGTCTGGTTCAGGTAAATCTACCTTGATCAACGACACCCTTCACCACGCTGTTGCTCAGCACCTCTATGGATCAAATGCAGAGCCTGCACAGCACAAGGAAATCATTGGCCTTGAGCACTTCGATAAGGTGATCAACGTTGATCAATCTCCGATTGGCAGAACACCAAGATCAAATCCTGCAACTTATACCGGTCTCTTCACACCGATTAGAGAATTATTCGCTGGCGTGCCAGCCGCTCGTGAGCGTGGCTACGAAGCCGGTAGATTCTCTTTTAACGTCAAAGGTGGTCGTTGCGAAACTTGTGAAGGCGATGGCGTCTTAAAAGTTGAAATGCACTTCTTGCCTGATGTTTATGTTCCTTGCGATGTGTGTCACGGTAAACGTTACAACCGCGAAACTTTAGATATTCGCTACAAGGGTAAAAACATTCACGAAGTTTTATCGATGACCATTGAGCAGGCCCATGAATTCTTTGAGGCAGTACCAACGGTCAAACGAAAACTTAAAACTTTGCTTGATGTTGGCTTGGGTTACGTGAAACTGGGGCAAAGTGCCACCACCCTATCCGGAGGTGAAGCTCAGCGCGTGAAGCTATCCTTGGAACTTTCTAAACGAGATACCGGTAGAACTCTGTATATCTTGGATGAACCCACCACTGGTCTTCATTTCCACGATATTCAGCTTTTACTCAAAGTTATTCATACACTGAAAAAGCATGGCAACACCATTGTTATCATTGAACATAATCTAGATGTCATCAAGACGGCTGACTGGATCATTGATTTAGGCCCAGAGGGTGGCGGTGGCGGTGGCGAAATCATTGCGGTTGGGACCCCAGAAAAAGTTGCTAAAGTAGCAAAAAGCTACACTGGTAAATACCTGGCCCCCTTATTGAAATAAGCCTAAAGACATATACTCTAGTCATGACTCATCAAACTTCTGCACAAAACCAGCGAGCCATTGATTTGGCTAGAGAAACTTTGGCCATTGAAGCTGAAGCCATTTTGACTCTGCAAAAAAATCTCACTCAAAAAAATGCTGAGAAATTTGCCTACGCCATTGAATTACTTTTGGCCTGCAAGGGTCGCATTGTGGTTTCTGGAATTGGTAAATCTGGTCATATCGGCAGAAAAATTGCAGCGACTTTCGCCTCAACTGGTTCACCTGCCTTTTTTGTTCATCCAGCTGAAGCCAGTCATGGTGATTTAGGCATGGTCACTCAACATGATGTCTTTGTGGCATTTTCAAATTCTGGTGAAACCAGTGAGCTGACTGCGATTGTTCCTATCATTAAAAGAACTGGCGCAAAACTGATTGCTCTCACAGGTAATCCAGAATCATCATTGGCATCTCTGGCAGATTCGCACATCGATGTATCGGTTGAAAAAGAAGCCTGCCCCCTCAACTTAGCGCCAACAGCAAGCACCACTGCTGCATTGGCCATGGGCGATGCTTTAGCAGTTGCGTTACTTGATGCCAGAGGCTTTAAGCCTGAAGACTTTGCACGCTCACATCCCGGTGGTAATTTAGGAAGAAAATTACTCACCCATGTTCGTGATGTGATGAGAGGTGGTGCAGAGGCCCCACGCACAAACATCAAAGCGAGTATCACGGATGCTTTACTAGAAATCACCTCTAAGCGCATGGGTATGACCGTGGTGGTGGATGACTCGAAAAAAGTTGTTGGCATCTTCACAGACGGTGATTTGCGTCGCCTGATTGAAAAGAATATTCAGTTTCAAGGGACCGCCTTAAAAGACGCCATGACCCCAAATCCAAGAACTATTTCCCCCGATCTTTTGGCAGCTGAAGCTGTTGAAATGATGGAGCGTCATCGCATCAATCAACTGGTGGTTGTTGATGCAGAAGGAGTTCTTTTGGGCGCCCTCAATCTTCATGATCTTTTTGCAGCACAGGTTATTTAATATGTCGAACGCATTTAGTCCAATGGTCACCAACCCATACACAGAACACCCTCAAGCACTTGATCGGGCCAGCAAAGTCAAGCTTCTAGTTCTAGATGTTGACGGTGTTTTAACTGATGGCAGTTTATTGATTGGCCAAGATGGTAAAGAAGCTCTCAAGATTTTTGACAGTCTGGATGGTCACGGCATCAAACTACTTCAATCGACAGGTGTGATTGTTGCGATCATCACTGGACGCAATTCTCCAATGGTCGAAGGTCGTGCAAAAGAGCTCGGCATCAAGCATGTGCAAATGGGCGTATCTGAAAAATTCAAAGCCCTGCAAATTTTATTGGCGCAAACCAAGCTAACGCTTGCAGATTGCGCAGCCATGGGTGACGATTGGCCAGATTTATCTGTTCTACCAAAAGTTCATTTTGCGGCTTGCCCTACCCAAGCCCATGAAGAAGTCAAAAAACGTGTTCACTTTGTGACTAAGCGCTCAGGCGGTGCCGGAGCGGTTCGTGAAGTTTGCGACTTGATCTTGGTCGCTCAAGATAACTATCAGCGCCTACTTCAAGAGTCTTTATAACCATGGGAATCATGGCCCAGCTTTTAAAATTCTTGCCAATGCTATTGATGGCAGTTTTGACTCTGGGCACCTATTGGATGGTTCAAATGAATGAACCTAACCTGAATACAGAAAAACAAAAGCGACATGTTCCCGACTACATCATGGAAGGTGTTGTCGTTACCACCCTGGGCCCTGAAGGCAATACAAAATTTCGCGTCGTTGGTCAAAAACTGATTCGCTATGAAGACGATGCCAGCTCTGAGATAGATTGGCCAATTGCCAGAAGATTTCATGAAAGCAAGCCTCCTATCACTGTTAAATCAGATAAGGGCTTCATGGATGGCGATATGACCATATTAGACTTGGTTGGCAATGCAAGCCTTACGCGCCCCGCTCAAGCAGCAACCGCAACCCAAGCTGGCAGCGCAAGGTTATTGATGACCTCAAGCAAATTCACGGTTCTGATGAATGAGGACATTGTTAAAACAAATCGTCCTGTGAATTTAGAGCAAGGCTTGTCGATCATGACTTCTCAAGAGGGTGCCATTTTTGATAATGTTAATCAAAAGCTAACCATGATTGGTCAGGTCAGGGGGCGCATTGAATCAGAATCTAAAGGCGATACGCCGTGAGGTTTCGTTTAGCCAATTTTTTCTTTTGTTTAAGTGTCGTCTTTGGACTTGGACTCTTCACAGTTTCGGTGCATGCGGAGAGAGCTGATAAAGATAAGCCAATTGCCCTAAGTTCAGATAAAGCTCAATTTGATGACGTCAAACAGATTTACTACCTTGAGCGCAATGTTCTTTTGATCAAAGGCTCGTTGATCATCAAAGGTGAAAAAGCCGAAGTTAAAATTGATCCTGAGGGCTACCAATATGTCACCATCTTTGCTAAGTCTGGCCAGTTAGCCAGCCTGCGACAAAAAAGGGATACTGGATTTAATGACTTTATCGAAGGCTTTGCCGAGTTTATTGAATATGATGGCAAAACAGATATCGCCATCCTTCACAAGCAGGCCAGAATGAACCAAATCTCTGGTACTAGGGTCACGGACCAATTGCATGGCGACAAAATTCATTATGATGGAAACACTGAAAAATATAATGTTGTTTCTAAAGCATCTGTGAAATCAACCTTATCACCGCGAAGAAAAGAATTAACAGGACCTTCAAAATAATGAGCTCTCACCAATCCACCCTATCTGCTAACGGCCTCCAAAAAAAATATGGCTCAAGAACAGTTGTTACTGAGGTGGGCGTTGAAGTAAAGAGTGGTGAAGTCGTTGGTTTATTAGGTCCCAATGGTGCGGGCAAAACAACATCCTTTTACATGATTGTTGGCCTTGTACCTCTCGATGGCGGCGAAATCAGTCTCAATGGTCAAGACATCACTCATTTACCGATTCATGAACGGGCCAAACTGGGCTTATCTTATTTACCTCAAGAAGCTTCTGTATTTAGAAAGCTGACCGTTGAAGAAAATATTCAAGCTGTTCTAGAGCTTCAAGAAGAAAATGGTAAACCCCTATCCAAAAAAGAAATTCGAAGCAGATTAGATTCACTGCTACAAGAATTACAAATTTCTCATTTGCGCAGTAATCCTGCAATGTCATTGTCAGGCGGCGAACGCAGAAGAGTTGAAATTGCCAGAGCTTTGGCCTCACAGCCAAAATTCATTTTGCTTGATGAGCCTTTTGCTGGCGTTGATCCGATTGCGGTTGGTGAAATTCAAAGAATTGTGAGATTTTTAAAAGATCGTCAAATTGGCGTTCTCATCACTGACCACAATGTTCGAGAAACTTTGGGTATTTGTGATCACGCCTACATCATCAGCGAAGGTAAAGTGTTGGCCGCTGGCAAACCATCTGAGATCATCGATAACGAAGCTGTTAGAAAAGTCTATCTCGGCGAAAACTTCCGGATGTGATTTTTAAAGCAAAAAACGTACCAATATAGCAATGACGGTCTAGAATGACCGTATCATGAAAGCATCTCTTCAGCTCAGATTCTCACAAAATCTAGCCTTAACGCCTCAGTTGCAGCAATCCATCAAGCTCTTGCAGCTCTCGGCGATGGAGCTTGAGCAAGAACTGATTCAGGCGGCTGAGCAAAATCCACTCATCAACTATGAATCAGAAGCCAGCCTTGCAGAGAAAGAACCCTTAGAAAACTTCTCACATCGCAGCCTTGGTGGATCAAAGAACAATCAATTCAGCGATGAAGATGATGATCGTTTATCAAGAATTAGCTTGCCGGAATCTCTGCTCGATTCTTTGATTGCTCAAATCAAGCTGCTTCGCATCAATCCTGAAGAAAAGGCCTTAATGGGCTTTATCGCTGGGAACCTAAATGAACATGGCTACTTAGATACTGATTTAGAGGAATTGGCGGAGGAACTGCTGCCGCACATGGATCCAGAAGATGGCAGCGCTCACGAGCAAGTCAAAAGAGCCTTGGTCAGATTACAGCAACTAGAACCAGCAGGTGTTGGTGCAAGAGACCTAGCAGAATGCCTTCGCTTGCAATTGGAAAACTTTCACGCCAACAATAAGTTAACCGTGGCCTGGAAAATCGCTCACAAGATATGCAGTGACTATCTTGATATTTTGGCTAATAAGGATTGGGCCAGAATTAAAAAGCTCTTGAAAGCCGATGATGAAGACCTTCAAGATGGCATTCAATTAATCAAAACTCTAAAACATAACCCCGCATCAGAATTTGACACTCATGTTGATTCAACCCTGATTCCCGATGTCATCGTTAAAAACCACAAAGGGCAGTGGACGGTCACCCTCAACCCTGCCGCCACCCCCAAAATAAGCCTTCACGAAGAATATGCAAAAGTGATCAAAGATAATCGTGGCAAGGAAGGCATGGATGGCTTGCAACAAAAACTGCAAGAGGCTAGATGGTTGGTTAAAAATGTGCTACAAAGAAGTGACACCATCTTAAAAGTTGCAAAAGCAATCGTGGATAGACAGCAAAACTTCTTCAATCATGGGCCGATCGCTATGCGACCATTGGTTTTGAGGGAAATTGCAGACACGATTGGCATGCATGAATCCACAGTCTCTCGCGTCACCACGCAAAAATACATGGCCACGCCTGCTGGCTGTTTTGAGTTCAAGTACTTTTTTGGCAGCCAAATATCGACTGATACTGGCGGCTCCGTATCTTCAACAGCCATCAGAACATTGATCAAGCAAGCCGTTACCGAAGAAAACAAAGAAAAACCGCTCTCAGACACTCAAATCGTCGACCTACTGGCTTCAAAAGGATTTGTGGTGGCTAGACGAACAATTGCTAAATACAGGGAATCTCTGCGCATCCCTGCCGTTCATTTGCGTAGAAAACAATAGGGAGCATTAGATGAATATAAAAATCTTGGGTCATCACGTCGAAATTACCCCTGGGATGCGCTCGCACCTAGAAGATAAATTAAAAAAAATTAGTGCTCATTTTGACCAAGTACAGAGCATGACGGTCACTTTGTCTATTAATAATGAAAAAGAGAAGGATTTAAGAAATCACGCCGAAATCACGCTTCACCTAAAGGGCAAAGACCTCTTTGCCGAGGCCCACAATGGCGATATGTATCACGCCATGGACTTGGTCGTAGACAAACTTGATAGGCAAGTGATCAAACATAAAGAAAAAGTTCAAGATCACCACCATCAAACCATGAAAAACACTTGATTAAATAGGCCAAGGCAATCTTATAATGCACTGCACACATGAACGCCTTGGCCCAACTCATCACCCCCAACAATATCTCTTTAGATATTGAAGTTTCTTCACGTGATGAGTTGTTTGCATTCATAGCGCAACTCTTTGAAAAAAATCACGGCATCCCAGCAGATTCAGTCAAAATTTGTTTAGAGGAGCGTGAAGCTTTAGGTTCCACCGCCTTGGGTAACGGCATCGCCATTCCTCATGGCAGAGTGAAGCTTCTTGAACAAGCTCATATTGGTTTTGTGCGATTAAAAGACAGCATCAACTTTGATGCATCTGGTTCACAACCTGTTAAAGCATTGGTGATCATGCTCGTTCCTGAAGCTGCAACTCAGATACACCTCGATATCCTGGCAAAAGTAGCTCAAACTATTTCAGATAAAAATAATAAAAACATTCTCCTTACAGAGCCCAGTGCTGATAATATTTATCAATTACTGACCGCCTGGAATTAATCAAATGACCCAGCCACTCAATTTAGCCAGCGTCACCGCACAGACGCTCTTTGATGACAATATTTCTGAGTTGAAATTAAGCTGGATTGCAGGTCTTGAAGGCGCGGATAACAGCTTCAGCTCCGAAGCAGTCAAGCTTGCGTCTTCATCATCAGATCTTGTTGGCCACCTGAATCTTATTCACCCAGACCGCATGCAGGTTTTTGGTGTTCCAGAAATCAATTATTACGAAAAATTAGATCCTGAAAATCGTAAGCGTGAACTTGCCGGATTGATATCTTTAAAGCCACCATGCTTGATTGTTGCTGACGGCTGCGAGCCACATGATGACTTGGTGCTTTATTGCCAAAGATCCTCAACACCTTTGTTTAAATCAAGCACCTCAGCCGCAGAAGTGATTGACCGTTTGCGTTTGTACCTGACCAAGGTTGGTGCACCACGCGTCACCATGCACGGTGTTTTCATGGACATCTTGGGTATGGGCGTTTTGATCATGGGCGATTCAGGCTTAGGTAAAAGTGAATTGGGCTTAGAGCTTATTTCAAGAGGTCATGGCTTGGTGGCTGATGATGCTGTCGACTTCGCCAGACTAGGTCCTGATTACATCGAGGGTCGTTGCCCACCAATCTTAAGAGACCTTTTAGAGGTGCGTGGCCTTGGGCTTTTAGATATCCGCACCATCTTCGGCGAAACAGCCGTTCGACGCAGAATGAAGTTAAGACTAATTGTTCAGTTGGTTCGAAGAAATGATGGTGAGTTTGAAAGATTGCCGATTGATGGTCAATCAATTGATGTTCTTGGTCTTGGCATTCGCAGTGTGAAAATTCAGGTGGCAGCTGGTCGAAACTTAGCTGTTCTGGTTGAAGCAGCTGTGCGCAACACCATCTTGCAGTTACGTGGCATTGACACATTAAAAGAATTCATGGAGCGTCAACGTCAGCTAATGGCATCCGAAGACGCCAACAAAAATCAAAGTCGCCTTATTTAATATGCGCGTATTCATCATCACCGGAATCTCAGGCTCAGGTAAATCAGTTGCCTTGAATGCTCTTGAGGATGCTGGATATGATTGCGTTGACAACCTCCCGGTCGATTTCATTCATGATTTGGTTCAGTCTCTTAGTAAACAAGGCCGAGAAAAGATAGCGGTTGCTGTGGATGCGCGTCGCGGACAGTCGATCAAAGAACTTCCGGCCATCATTGAGCAATTAAAGAAAAATCACGATGTACGTGTTCTGTTTTTAAATTCAAGCACAGAAACCCTGGTGCAACGTTTCTCAGAAACACGTAGAAGACATCCTCTATCCAAGTCTGACGACAACAGAACTCCTCAGGTTGCATTGATTGATGCCATCGAAAAAGAACGTTTACTTTTAGCTGATCTTGCAGAGACAGCTCACAACATTGACACCAGCCATATCAAAGCGCACACACTCAGATCTTGGATACAAGATCTCTTAAAAGATGAACGTCCTGGCTTAACTATTTTGTTTGAGTCATTTGGATTCAAACATGGTGTTCCTAGGGATGCAGATTTGGTTTTTGATGTCCGATGTCTTCCAAACCCACATTACGACCCACAGTTACGGCCATTGACCGGCAATGATCCAGAGGTTGCTAATTTTTTAAGAGAGCATCCGGAAGTGCAAGCAATGGGTGACGACATTCGTCGTTTCATTGAAACCTGGTTACCAAAGTATCAAGCGGACCGAAGAAGTTATTTAACTATTGCGATTGGTTGTACAGGTGGACAACATCGCTCGGTTTATTTAGTGAATTGTTTGTTTGATTATTTCAAGAAGAAATCTCAAGCGCTTGCTGGAGACGACTTACATTTGCTCATTCGCCATCGCGAGCTAGATCTAAACTCTTTAAAAAAAGAGACATCGGCTTAGGCAAGCCCAAGCCAACAACATCATCTAGTGCAAACCACTGTTGATGCTCTTTCAAGGTAACACTCTTTTTTAAATGCACTTTGATGGGCTTAATCGTCATCTGTCGATGTGTGAGCACGTGCTTAAAGGCTGCCATTGTCTGGCAAGGTTCTTTGGGCTGATCCTGGCTCACCGGAAAACACCACAAGCCTGCCCAAATTCCTTTCTCGGGTCTTTTTTCTAATAAAACTTTGTTTTGATGAATCATCACCCACCAAGTCATATCAATTTTTTCAACTTTGACCTTTTTAATCTTCAAAGGAATTTGATTCACTCGTTCGCTTAAATAAGCCACACATGACTTCTTAAATGGGCATGAGCCATTTTGAGGGTCAATGCATGCTGGCTGATATTGGGTGCAGTGGGTTGCCCCAAAGTCCATTAAGCCCTGGGTATAAGCAATCAAATCAGATTTTTTATGAGGCAATAAACTTTCAGCATGAGCCCACAACTGATTGGTGTGCAAGGTCTTACTCAAGTCCTGGTCAAAACCCCAAATTCTGGCCAACACTCTTTTTACATTACCGTCCAATATGGCCGCTCTTTTGCCATATGCAAATACCGCGATGGCTGCCGCTGTAGATCTACCAATGCCTGGTAAAGACTCCAATGCTTTAGGATCGCTTGGAAAAACCCCATTATGCTCAGCCATCACAGCCTGCGCACAACGATGTAAATTTCTGGCGCGCGTGTAGTAGCCCATTCCACTCCATTGAGCCAGAACCTGATCGACTGTTGCAGCACCTAAAGACTCAACGGTTGGAAATATTTTCAAGAACTCATCGTAGCGATTCAGCACTGTTGAAACCTGGGTTTGCTGCAACATGATTTCTGAAAGCCAAACACGATAAGCAGTTCTATTTTTTTGCCAAGGCAAATCATGGCGACCTAATTTTTTTTGCCAATCAATCAGATCTTCTGTGAAGTTTTTTACTTCTGTAAATTTCATTACTTTTTCTGACATTTGGAACAAAAGTAAGTTGATCGTTGCCCCTGGACTATTTGCTTGATGGGGCTTTTACATTGAACACACGGCAATCCAAAACGATCATAGACTTTGGTTTGCAACATGAAGTGCCCAGGATTGCCATCACTGTTCACAAAATCTTTCAAGCTACTGCCACCCGCCTTGATCGCTCGGCGCAAAGTATCTTTGATTGCAGATGCCAACAACGACGCCCTTGGCTTAGATAACTTTCCTGCCGGCATCTCGGGATGAATACCTGCCAAGAAAAGACTTTCTGAGCAATAAATATTTCCGACTCCAACCACTGCTTGACCAGCCAGGAGCCACTGCTTGATAGAAATTTGTCGGCCCTTGGCATGCTCGAATAAATGTGGTCCAGCCCTCTCATCAGAAAAATCATCTGATAGTGGCTCAACCCCTAACTTTGCGATCAATGGATGACGCTCGATTTCACCATCCTCATCATCAGCCCACAAGACAGCGCCAAACTTTCTAGGATCATGCAAGCGCAATAATTTTTTACCAAAGCCGATCTCAACGCGATCGTGTTTTTTGAGCTCATCTTTTGGATTAGCCACCCTGAGCACACCAGTCATGCCAAGATGAATCAGCAAATACCCATCTTCCATTCTGAATAATAGGTATTTTCCACGTCGTTTAATTTGAGTGAGTTTTTTACCAAGCAGTAATTTTTCTAAATTAGCTGGCACAGGCCAACGCAGTCGGCCATCGTAAATGGCCACACTGGTCACAGTTTTACCCACAACATGGGGCTCCACCCCTTGCTTGGTAACTTCAACTTCTGGTAATTCAGGCATATGCCAATTGTAGGCGGTGAGATTAGAATGTGCTTATGACAATAAAACTTAAATTTTTGCTAAGTATCTTGCTCGCCACAGCCAGCTTTCAAGCATCCTCGGCGCCGGCCAAAAACCTCTCGGCAGAGCAAATGTTTCAGATCTTGGCATCAGAGATCAGCCTACAGCGAGGTGAGGCTGGAACGGCCTACCAAACCTATATGAGCATGGCTCGATCTTTGCGAGATGGCCCACTGGCGCAAAGAGCCATGGAAATAGCAATTGCTGGCAATTCACCGGAGCTGGCTTTGGATGCCGCAAGACTTTGGGATGAAATCAACCCCAAAGATGCCAAAGAAATCTTAACGACTCTTTTGATGTTGAATCAGCGCTGGACTGAAAGTGTGAAGCCAGCTCAATTGCAGTTAAGTCAAGTTAAGAGCCTTGCAGCGAAAGAAAAAATAATTAACTCTTGGCGCCCTCTTTTAGCAAGGTCCCAAGATGAAGATGCCAGTCTCATGGCTTTTTACAAAATACTTCAATCATCCATCAATCAAATCAATGACATTGATATTTTGTACACCTACTCGCTTGGTGCTGAGAAGGCAAAAAATTATGACGAGATGGAAAAAACATTGCGCAGAATTATTCAGAAAAAGCCCAATGATAAAAATGCATTAAATGCTCTTGGCTATTCTTTTGCTGATAGAGGTATCCGGTTAACTGAGGCGGTGAATTTGCTCGAAAAGGCTCACTCACTTGCACCCAATGATATGTACATCCTTGATAGTCTTGCATGGGCCAACTTTCGTTTGGGCAAGACAAGTCTTGCAATCGAACAATTAAGCAAAGCATTTGAAACTAAGCCAGAGGCAGAAATTGGCGCTCACTTAGGTGAAGCGCTCTGGGTTAATCAAGATCGCAAAGGTGCCGATGCCGCGTGGAGAAAAGCTGAAGCACTGGATGCCAACAATAAAACCTTGAAAGACACCATGGCCAGACTGTGGCCAGACAGAGTGCCAAGCCCGTCAAAAAAATCTCCACAACTATGGGATGGGCGCTTTGCAGTTAAGGTCAGTGGCAAAGATTCCAAAAATGGTGGTAGCGGTGCATTCACCTTGAGCCATGAAGCTCAAACAGATATCCTAGACATCAGAAGCCCCATGGGCGGCGCTATGGCAAAAATCACCATCAATGCCTCCGGAGCCAAACTGGAAGATGGTGACAAAGTTTTTGAAGCGCACGACGCTGATGCATTACTCCAAAGCTACACAGGACTTCCTCTGCCTGCAAGAGGATTATCAAA
Source organism: uncultured Polynucleobacter sp. (assembly GCA_937863045.1). Lineage (GTDB taxonomy): Bacteria > Pseudomonadota > Gammaproteobacteria > Burkholderiales > Burkholderiaceae > Polynucleobacter. The sequence goes on from CALMBU010000013.1 coordinate 36,556, forward strand.
ATGGTTAAATGGTGAAGCAAGGGTTGGCGCCCCTGCCAGCATTGAAAGAGACGATCGACTGAGAGCCCAAAAAATCATTCAAGATGGTTGGACCATGGCATTTCAGTGGACTGAAAAAAATCAAATCAAAAAATTAGATCTGACAAGAAAATCTCCAACGGGTCTGATTGAGATAAAAATAGTTTTTGAAGAACTCGATGAATAAAGCATGACTGACGTATTGCATATCAAGGCTCCTGCAAAAATAAATCGCTTTCTTCACATTGTTGGACAAAGAAAAGACGGCTATCACTTATTGCAAACTGTTTTTCAGTTGATTGATCTTCATGATGATGTTTATCTGACTGCTTCAACTGATGGCATCGTGCACCGCCATTCAGGAGCGGCGAACGTAGCTCCCGAAGAGGATTTGGTTGTTAAGGCTGCCAAGTTACTTCAGGAATACACCCAAACAAATCATGGCTGCAGCATTCGAGTTGAAAAACGCATCCCTATGGGGGCGGGTCTTGGCGGAGGGTCATCGGATGCGGCAGCAACTCTCTGGGGTCTGAATGAGTTATGGAATCTCCAGTTAAGTCGTCAGGAATTGATGGCTTTAGGGGTGAAATTGGGTGCTGATGTGCCATTTTTCCTCTTTGGTCAAAATGCTTTTGCTCAAGGCATTGGGGAGCTTCTACAAGCTGTCAACCTCCCAGAGTCCTGTTTTTTATTGGTTTATCCAAAGGTGCACATACCAACTGTGGATATCTTCAAAGACCCAAATTTGACGAGAAATCACCCAACCGTTACAATCTCAGACTTTATTGATTCACCCAATCTTGAACAATTTGGCAGCAACGATTGTGAAGAGGTTGTGATTCAAAAGTATCAGGAAGTTGCAGCAGTATTAGATTGGATTCGCCAACAGGCTCCGCAATCGAGCCCAAGGATGTCAGGATCAGGTAGCAGCGTGTTTGTTGCCCTTGAAACTGATCTAGCCAATCATTTACTGAGTCAGCTGCCTCATCAATGGATCGGTTTTGTGGTGCGGGGCCTCTCAAGGCATCCGTCATACAATCCAAGTTCATAGGAGTAGATGCGAGAGGGGAGTCGCCAAGTTGGTTAAGGCACCGGATTTTGATTCCGGCATGCGAAGGTTCGAATCCTTCTTCCCCTGCCAAAACTTGTCGCATAATCTAACTACTCATTCATAAAACACCAAATATGACAAAAGAACCTATGCAACATGAATCCATGATGGTTTTCACTGGCAACGCTAATCCTGCTTTGGCCAAGGCCGTGACTGATCACTTAAATATTCCTCTTGGAAAAGCTGAAGTTGGTCGCTTTTCAGACGGTGAAATTCAAGTAGAAATACAAGAAAACGTTCGTGGTAAACATGTGGTGGTTCTTCAATCAACCTGCGCTCCTGCCAATGACAACCTGATGGAACTCATGATCATGGTTGATGCATTGAAACGTGCCTCTGCAGGCAGAATTACCGCAGTGATTCCTTACTTTGGTTACGCCAGACAAGACAGAAGGCCTAGATCTGCCCGTGTGGCAATCTCCGCCCGCTTGGTGGCCAATATGCTGCAGCAAGTTGCCGGCGTCGATCGCGTCTTAACGATGGATTTACATGCTGACCAGATTCAAGGATTTTTTGATATCCCCGTGGATAACATCTATGCCTCACCGATTCTTTTGACAGATCTTGAGAGCAAAAAAAGTCCTGATTTATTGGTGGTATCTCCTGACGTTGGCGGTGTTGTTCGAGCTCGAGCCCTTGCCAAGCAATTGGGATGTGACTTGGCCATCATCGATAAACGACGTCCAAAAGCAAACGTTTCTGAAGTGATGCACGTGATTGGTGAAGTTGAAGGCCGTCACTGCGTGATCATGGACGATATGATCGATACAGGCGGCACTCTCTGTAAGGCTGCCCAAGTTCTTAAAGAGCGTGGTGCGAAGAGCGTCGTGGCCTACTGTACCCACCCAGTTCTATCAGGTGGAGCTGTTGGCCGTATTGCCGAATCCGCTTTGGACGAGGTTGTGGTGACAGATACCATCCCTTTGAATGATGAAGCTAAAAAACTCAATAAAATCAGGGTTTTATCTACAGCACCATTGCTGGCCGAGACACTCTCTCGCATCAGTACTGGTGATTCTGTGATGTCACTATTTGCTGATTCTTAAGATATTCCCCTAAGAATTAAGCTTTTTACGATAGAATAGAGGGCTTTCCTGTTTGGTCGCGAACAGAAAAGCCTTTATTTTTTAATTATTTGGAGTTCATATGAAAGTTGTCGCTTACGAACGTAGCGTACAGGGAACGGGTGCGAGCCGCCGCCTGCGCAATGCTGGAAAAACACCCGGCATTATTTATGGTGGTACTGAAGCCCCTCAAGCTGTAGAGCTAGATCACAATGCACTTTTTCACGCTTTGCGTAAAGAAGCATTCCACTCATCAATTTTAGACATTGAAGTTGCAGGAAAGACTCAAAAAGCTCTTTTGCGTAACTATCAAATGCACCCTTTCAAGCCATTGGTTTTGCACATTGACTTTCAACGTGTGGATATCAACAAGAAGATTCACGTGAAAGTGCCTTTGCACTTCGTGAACGCTGAAATTGCACCCGCTGTTAAATTAGGTGGCGCGTTGATCAGCCACATTGCAACTGAAATCGAAGTGATTTGCTTACCTGCAGATTTACCAGAATTCATTCAAGTTGACTTGAGCAAGATCGAAGTTGGTCACGCAGTTCACGTTAAAGACGTTACATTGCCAAAAGGTCTTACACTGGTCCCTCACTTAGAGGCTGAAAACCCAGTGGTTGCGAATGCTCGCATTCCTACCGTTAAGGTAGAGACCACAGAAGCTCCAGTTGCTCCAGCAGCGCCTGTTGCAACGACTGCTAAAGAACCAAAGGAAGAAAAGAAGTAATCCTTTCGACCCGATGAAAAACCCGCATCGCGCGGGTTTTTTTTCGCCCCAAAAATAGACTAAAGTAGCGGTATGTTCAAATTAATTGTTGGCCTTGGTAACCCTGGCACCAAACACGAGAAAGATCGGCACAATGCCGGCTTTTGGTTGCTAGATGAAATCGCTCGCCTGCACCAAGGTCACTGGCAGGATGACCCTAAATTTTTTGGTCAAATCTCTAAAATTAAATTGGGCTCCGAGGATGTCTACCTCCTAAAACCGTCAACCTTTATGAATCGAAGTGGTCAAGCAGTTGCTGCCCTGTGTCGCTTTCATAAAATCAACCCGGATGCAATGTTGATCATTCATGATGAGCTTGACCTAAAGCCTGGTGTTGCGCGCCTAAAATGGGCCGGAGGCTTGGGCGGACACAATGGCTTAAAAGACATCAGCGCGCACTTCAACACCAATGACTATTGGCGCCTAAGGCTTGGCATTGGTCACCCTCGTGATTCTGAAGAAGGCAAAAGAAATTTAGATGTGGCCGACTATGTTCTTAAAAAACCACGACTTGAAGAACAAATTGATATTGATCGAGCAATGTCTTGTTTTTTAAAAGTCCTGCCACTGATTTCAAAAAATGAAATGAACGCAGCCACGATGGAGCTGCACAGTAATACTTAGTTAACTGGTTTTACCAGTCAGATTTTTGTATTTCTGCATCAACTGATCTTTACTCTCGACATGCTCTGGATGAAGCGGAATGCAGTCGACTGGGCATACTTGACGACACTGAGGCACATCATAATGACCAACACACTCAGTGCATTTATTGTGATCAATCTCATAGATTTCCAAACCCATGGTGATCGCATCATTCGGGCACTCAGGCTCACACACATCACAATTGATGCATTCGTCCGTAATCATCAGCGCCATTGATATACCCTAAATAATGTCATTAAATCTTTTTGGCCAACCATTTTTCCACTGAAGGAAAAACAAACTTGCTTACATCACCACCCAGAAGAGCAATTTCTCGAACAAATGTACCAGAAATAAATTGGTACTGATCTGAAGGGGTTAAGAACAAAGTTTCAACATCAGGCAATAAATACCGATTCATGCCTGCCATCTGAAACTCATACTCAAAGTCTGAAACCGCTCTTAAACCACGAACAATCACACGAGCATTATTCTTTCTCACAAAATCTTTCAATAAACCACTGAAGCCTTCAACTCGAACATTGGTGTAGTGACTTAAAACCTCACGAGAAATTTCAAGCCGCTCATCAAGGGTGAAGATTGGTTTTTTGTTTTTACTGTCCGCAACACCAACAACAACTTCTTCAAAAATAGATGATGCGCGGCGAACCAAATCTTCATGCCCCCTGGTAAAAGGGTCAAATGTTCCTGGATATACGGCGACTGTCATGGTTTTCTCCCAACCTTCACTAACTTATATTGTTTTAGGGGCCATCAAAGTACCAATTGCAAGCCCGGAACGTATGGTACGACGAATTTCCCATAAATCTCCATATTCTGCAATTTCTTTCAATAATTCTTCAGGCTTGATTTCTTTGGGGTGCTCCATATAGATAGCACACCCATCATTTTTCTTGGTTATTCTGACCGCTTGCTTAAGGGCATCTAAAAACAAGGCTGGCTCTGCAAATGGGGGGTCAATAAAGCAAATATCAATCGAATTTTCTGCTTGCTTTGAAGCGCTTGCAATGGCGTTTCCCTTGACGAACTCGGCCACACCCAAAGCCCCATCTTTAACCAAATTCTGATAGTTTTCTTTTAATGCATCGTGGACTTGTTTTGAAGCATCGATCATGCTGACTTTTTGAGCGCCGCGAGACAAGGCCTCAAAACCCAAAGCGCCCGTTCCAGCAAACATATCCAAACAAATCAAATCATCGACACGCTGACCCAGACAATTAAACAAGGTTTCTCTGGTTCTATCGGCTGTGGGTCTTAAGCCTGGCGAATCAATTACCTTGATAGATCTGCCACGCCATGCACCCCCAATGATTCTGACCTTGCCAGGGGTCATGGAGCTCCAACCACCACAGTCACCATTTGGTTAACATCTAAATTCTTTTTAAATGCCGCAACCACCTGATCTTTAGTGACTTTGCGCAGTTGATTGGTCCACTGATCCAAAGTATCTAAAGGTAAATCATTCCAGGCAATGCTTGAAACGTTATCTAGAATCTTGCGATTACTATCAATCCTCAAAGGAAATCCATTCACAAGATTATTTTTAGCAGCCTGAAGCTCTTCATCAGTTGGACCATTGGCGATGAAATCACCAATGGTTTTTTTCATCACATCCACTGCTAAATCAGCTTGGGCTTTTTGAGTTTGCATACCTGCCACGTATGGACCAATCTGTCTTCCTGGAGCTATGTAACTAAAAACGCTATAAGCCAAGCCTCTTTTTTCGCGCACCTCTTTCACAAGGCGAGACACAAAGCCACCGCCACCCAAAATATAGTTACCCACTAACATTGGAAAGTAATCTGGATCTTTTCTTGCGATGGCCGGCATTCCCATAGAGATATGGGCTTGCTGTGCATCATGAGGAATCTTGATGATGGAATTAGATGCCTTACTTTTATCAAAACGTAAAACATCGGGGACTTGCTGCTGCTCTTTCGCTTCTTTAGGAATAGATGCCATCAATCGATCAAGTAGTTGATCTACCTCAGTACGGCCAATATCACCAACAACGGTGATCTTGCTGCCTTTAGCGGCGTACCTAGAGGCATAAAAACGCTTGAGGTCCTCAGATTTAATTGCCTGAATTGTTTTAATTGTTGGTGAATTTGCAAAAGGATGTTCACCATACATTTGACGATCAAATTCTTTTGATAGTTTTGTCTCAGGCTTTAAGTCAGCTTCTTTGATTGCCGAAACTGTGCGCTCTTGCTCTCTTTTGAGAATTTTAGAATCGAACACCGGCGCCTTCAGCACTGTACTTGCTAAGTCAATTGCAGCCAGTTTTTTCTTTTCATCACTTAGGGTGCGTAAGCGCATACTGGCTCGCTCGGCGCCCGCACTAAAACTTAAGCCTGCGCCAAGATCGGCTAAACGATCTGAAACCTCTGCCTCAGAGATCAGACGACCATTGAACATCGACCCCTTATCAATCATGCCCGCCGTCATACCGGCCAAGCCCAGCTGATCTTTAGGATCATTGACTGAACCAGCATGCCAATCAATTTGTAAATCGATCATCGGTATGGTCCTGGCTTCGACCAAGTAAACCAAAGCGCCACTGCTATGTACCCAATGATTGATCTTTGCACTCGCTTGCGCAACTGCAGCACCCAAACCAAAAACAATGATTACCAGTAAATTTTTCATCTTAGTGTCTCATTCCTGCAGGCTTGGCTTGCGTGCCAGCGGGTTTCTTTTGAATAGCTTGAGGGTCCAAAACTGCCACCGTCAATGAATCATCGATGAGGTATTTTCCAACCACCCTCTGAATATCTTCTGATTGAACTTTTTGCACATTTAGTAACATGTCATCCAAATACTTCCATGAAATACCATTCATTTCGGCAATTCCAACTTCCATGGCCTGGGCAAAAATTGAATCACGTTTATAAATCTGCGATGAAATCAATTGCGATTTAACCCGGTCCAACTCTGTATTGGTCACACCTTTGGTCTTGATGTCTGCCAATATCTTGCGAATATTTTCTTCGATGACAGTCAAGCTTTTACCTTTGGCAGGACTTGCTGAAATTGAAAACAACTGCGGGCCTCTTCCAGACATACCGTATGAAGCATCCACACCGTCTGCCAAGCGCTGGTCTTTCACCAATTGTCGATTTAATCTTGAGTTCGAATGGCCATCCAAAATGGCAGATAGAACGCTCAGGGCGTAAGGATCAATCGCATTTAAATCATTCGGTTCAATTTTTGGAACCTTCCACGCAAAAGTAATGTCTGGATTTTCTGCAGGCGCCTTCACCACAATTCTTTTAGTTCCAATTTGTGGAATTTCAATTTGAGGTTTTCTCTCTTTGATTTTCTTGGCAGGTATTGGGCCATAGTATTTTTCTGCTAATGCTTTGACATCGCCCGGCATGACATCACCAGTCACAACCAAAACAGCATTGTTAGGCGCATACCAATCCTGATACCACTCTAGAGCATCCAAATAAGTCATATTTTTCAAATCATCCATCCAACCAATGATTGGGTTGCGATAGGGACTATTGGTAAATGCGGTAGCCATCAATTGCTCATAAACAATGGCTTTTGACTGATCATCAGTTCTCAAGCGGCGCTCTTCCATCACCACTTGAATTTCTTTTGCAAACTCTTCTTTATCGATTCGTAGGTTCTGCATGCGTTCGGCTTCTAATGCCATCATCGCAGGTAAATGACTTTTTTCAATCTGCTGAAAATATGCTGTGTAGTCCTTGCCCGTGAACGCGTTGTCTCGACCACCAACTGCAGCGACCTTTTTAGAAAATTCACCTGGCTTCAAGTTTTTTGTGCCCTTGAACATCATGTGCTCAAGCACATGAGCAACGCCAGTTTTACCGTTAACCTCATCTATGGAGCCCGCTCGATACCAAACCATGTGAGCCACGGTGGGCGCACGATGATCTTGTCGAACAATGATTTTCATACCATTTGACAGTTGAAACTCATGCGTGTTCTGAGTTTTCTGTGGGGCATTTTGTGCATACCCACCAAATGAAATAATTGCGGCGCCAAAAAAAGTTAACGCTCGACCTGCAAGGGTTGTTAATATGCTCATAGTTAATCAATTGTATCGGTCATGTTCGGATTACGTAAAACCTTATCAAACCTATTTAATCTTCAAAAAGTTGATGAACAATGGTACGAATCCCTAGAAGAAGCACTTCTTTTGGGAGACGTTGGCATGAGTGCCACTCAAACCCTGATCAGCCAACTTCGTCGTGAAGCGAAAAATCAAAAAGCCGAATCTGCTGATGATCTCAAGATCATTCTAGCCACATTGGTAGAAAAACTCTTAAGCAAACTTGAAAGACCCCAAAATCCACTGGATTTTTTACCCACCACCCCTGGGCAGCCGACCGTATGGCTTGTCGTGGGGGTTAATGGGGCCGGCAAAACAACCAGCATTGGCAAAATTTGCCATCACTTTCAACAATCTGGTCGTAAGGTTTTATTGGGGGCAGGAGACACCTTCAGAGCAGCCGCTAGAGAGCAGCTCATGGCTTGGGGAGAGCGCAACCAAGTAGCCGTCATCGCTCAAGAGAGTGGTGATTCAGCCGCCGTGGCCCATGATGCCGTCAAAGCTGGTCAATCACGTCAGCAAGACATTGTCATCATTGATACTGCTGGCAGATTATCCACACAGTCCCACCTCATGGATGAGTTGAAGAAAGTTAAACGAGTCATCGGCAAGGCACAAGAATCGGCCCCTCACGAGACTATTTTGGTGATTGATGGCAATACTGGTCAAAATGGCATGGCCCAGGTGAAGGCCTTCCATGAGGCTCTTAATCTGACTGGCATCATCGTCACCAAGCTCGATGGAACAGCCAAAGGCGGCATCTTGTGTGCCATTGCATCTGAGCTATCAGAAAACCCACCCAGCGTTCTGGCGATTGGCCTAGGCGAACAATTGTCTGATTTAAAGCCATTCATTGCCTCTGAATTCGCTAAATCCTTGATTCCAAAATAATTTATTTCTATATAAATCATATGGTTATACATAAATTAGCACTCTAATATCAGGAGTGCTAATATAGAGGTATGACAAATATGAATGCCATGATTCCAGTGCAATTGAATGTGGGCAGTGTTGATGCCTACATCTCAAGCGTTAACCGTCTGCCAATGCTGAGCGCATCAGACGAGATTCGCCTTGCCCGCGAATTCAGGGATCATGAAGACTTAGATGCTGCCAAAACCTTGGTGATGTCTCACCTTCGCTTGGTGGTGTCGATTGCTCGCCAATACCTTGGCTATGGCATCCCTCATGCAGACTTGATTCAAGAGGGCAATATTGGTCTGATGAAAGCAGTGAAACGATATGACCCTGAACAAGGTACACGTTTGGTGACATATTCAATTCATTGGATCAAAGCTGAAATTCATGAATACATTCTTCGCAATTGGAGAATGGTCAAAATTGCTACAACCAAAGCTCACCGCAAATTATTTTTTAACTTGCGCAGCAACAAACCGACTTTGAATGCTTTATCTCCATCTGAAATTGATCATCTTGCAAAAGCCCTGGATGTTCGCCAAGAAGATGTGCGTGAGATGGAAAAGAGATTGAGTGGTGGCGATGTGGCCATGGAAGCAGACTCATCTGATGATGAAGCCTATGCTCCGATCAACTGGTTATCAGATACTCGCTATGAACCAAGCGAAGTATTGGCTCGCGAAGAATCACGCCAAATACAAGGTCCGGGTATTGAAAAAGCTTTGGCAAGCCTGGATGAGCGTAGCCGTAAGATTGTTGCGTCTCGCTGGTTAGATGTCTCAGATGATGGAACAGGTGGAAACACCCTGCATGATCTTGCTGCAGAATTCAATATTTCTGCAGAGCGCGTGCGTCAAATTGAAGCGGCTGCGCTAAAAAAAATGAAGTTAGCATTAACTGCCTAACTTCATCTCTTCATTCAAACAAAGCTCAAAGTAATTTTTTCAAATCTTCTGCTATAGGCTGCGGACCTTGATGGTGCTTTAAAAACAGTCTTAGCTGTCCCTTTGTATCAAACACGTAACTACCCGCTGTGTGATCGATGGTGTAGCTTGTTGGGCTGTTGCCTGGCACTTTTTTATAAAAGACTTTGAAGTCTTTGGTGATCTTCTCTAACTCTTCTTCTGATTGGGGTCTTAAACCCAAAAAGCGCTTATCAAAAGACGGCACATACTGAGATAAAAGTTCTTGAGTATCTCGCTCAGGATCCACCGTGACAAACATCACCTGCACACGGCTGGCATTCTTACCCAACAGTTCCATCACGCCTTGCATTTCAGTCATGGTGGTTGGACAAACATCTGGGCACTGGGTGTAACCATAAAACATCACCACCAACTGCCCCTTGAACTCTGATAACTCTCTTTTCTTACCGTTGTGATCCATCAAAGAAAAATCTTTTCCAAATGCCTTGCTACCGGTGATGTCCACGTTATTAAATTTAATGTTTTGGTTAGAGCAAGCCATCACACCGAAGACGGTGATAAAGGCCAACAAAGAGCGCATTAAAAAACGTTGAGGAAATATTTGTAATGTCATAGGTAATGATCTATTAAAAGAGCTGCGAATAATAATGAAAGATAAATAATGGAAAATCTGAATGTTCTTTTTGCAAGATCATCAGAGTAATTTCTAAACAGTGCTATGGCATAAGCCAAGAACATACCGCCCAGCACCAAGGCTGATACCAGATAAAAATAACCGCTCATCTTGTAAATAAATGGCAAGATCGTGGCCGCAATCAGAACCAAGGTGTAGAGCAAGATGTGCAATAAGGTAAATCTTTCACCGTGCGTGACTGGCAACATCGGTAAACCAGATTGCTTGTAGTCCTCACGACGGTACAAAGCCAAAGCCCAAAAATGCGGTGGCGTCCAAGTAAAGATGATCAATACCAATAACCAAGCCTCGGCAGGTAAATCATTGGCCACAGCAGCCCAGCCCAAAGCTGGCGGCATCGCCCCAGATAATCCACCAATCACAATATTTTGTGGTGTTGCTGGCTTGAGTAACAATGTGTAAATGATGGCATAGCCAACAAAAGTAATGAGCGTGGCCCACATGGTCAATGGGTTTGCAAAATTCCACAGCAACACCATACCTGCCAAACCCAACACCAGTGCAAACACAATGATTTGTTTTTGACCAAGTTCACCAGTGGCTGATGGTCGCCATGCAGTTCTACGCATTTTGGCATCCAGCTTTTGCTCAACCAAACAGTTCACTGCAAAGGCTGCCCCCGCCAATAACCAAATGCCAATCGAGCCGCCAATCAATACGGACCAAGGCACCATGCCTGGCGTGGCTAAAAACATACCAATGATGGCGCAAAAGACAGCCAGCTGCGTCACCCTAGGCTTGGTCAAAGCCCAGTACTGTTGCCATTTTTTCATTGGCGCAATGCTAGCTTGAGTCATGAAGAAAGCCTTTCATGATCAATGTTAACAACTCTGGTCATCACAAACACCATTGCTGCCGCACCTCCGGTGTGCAAGACAGCTGCCAGCAAAGGCCAGTCCAAAATAATATTACTCATCCCAGTGACAACTTGCAAAATACCAAGGCCAAACAAAGAGGTGGCCCAAAGCTTAATCATGGATGTTGGATTATCTTTTGAAATCACCCACAACTTAAATGCCAAATAGAAGACTGCAATGACTGCCAATATTGCACCCACCCGATGAGTCCAGTGAATGGCTCTCAATGCTTCAATACTTAAATATGAACCATCAACAGATTTACCAAGGTCGCGCCAGAGTAAAAATCCTTCAGAAAAGTTCATCTCTGGATACCATGAGCCATGACATAAAGGAAAGTCATCACAAGCTAGAACCGCATAATTGGTGCTCACCCACCCACCTAAAAAAATCTGCAAAACTAAAACAGCCAGAACTATCCAGGCAATTTTCTTAAATGGCACTTCAGTCTTGATCGGTACCAAATTTGAAGATGGCTCTAATCGGGAGCTCAAGCTTGATTGATAAGTTAATGCCGCCAACAAACCAAGTCCAAGCATTAAGTGAATGGTCACAATCACTGGCTGCAGCTTGAGAGTAACAGTCCATGCGCCAAATGCTCCTTGGACACAGACCAAGATCAATAGCCCAATGGACACCCTTGAAATTTTTTCGCCAAAGAGATTCTTTTTTAACGAGGACCATACCACCATGATGATGATCAAAAACCCAACCCCCATGGCAAAGTAACGGTGAAGCATTTCAATCCACGCCTTACTCAAGGTCACCGGCCCTGTTGGCATCAAACTTTCAGCCTCACGTATTTGAGCTAGAGCGGCAATTGGGTTCGATACACCATAACAGCCAGGCCAATCTGGACATCCCAATCCTGAGTCTGTTAATCGCGTGAATGCGCCAAATAAAATTAAATCAAATGTAAAAAATACGGTCAGCAAAACCAAGCGATGAAAAGTAAATTTCTTAAACTTCCACCACATGAGCAAGATCAGAACTGCACCAATGGCAGCGCCAATCAAAAGTAATTGAATCCAGGCGATCAAGCTCATGTTTATTTAGCCTTACCCGTGGCATTCCACTTCAATAGTTTTCCTAGGTCCTTAGACACCTTTTTAAAGTCTGGAACTTCTTTATCGGTGTCAAACCGCATCATTCTGTCTGCGCGCGGATCCAATAAATGAATCGCAGATTGCTTTCCATCTAATCCAAGCCACTTTTCAACCTCATTCTTTTTGGCAAGATCTTTAGGCATTCTCACAAAAGTAAATCCAGCAACCTCTTGGTCGTAGGCTTTTGCTAGCTCTGGATCAATATCACCTTGATCTGTTACCAACCAAACCAATTGCACTCTTTGGCTCTCTCGACCCATGGCAATACGTACTTGACGCATCAGGTACAGCAAGCTAACGCATTGATCATTACCCACTTTGCAATCAGCGCTTGGGCGAGCTATCAACAAGGTCCACTTTCCTTGAAGTGAAGCTTCAATTGAATCTATGGGTGCGGACTGGACTGGATAAACAAGTTCTCCGATTTTGGTATTGCCGCCCGTTGGTTTGATCACATAGAAAGTGAAGTAAGACACGATGACTGGCGCAGCACACACTAAAAATAACAAAATCATCTGAATACGCCCACGCTTGGTGGCCGCATCAATGCTTTGACCTTCCGAAGCTGGAATCAGTGGATTTAAATCACTGTCTTTATTCATCAATTTTCTTCCTTAAGATACCTGTAATGAACCAAAATAAAAGAGCAAAAACTGTTAAAGCAAACCACTGAAAAGCATAGCCCTGATGCTTATCAACGCCAGTCGCCATTGATGGCCAATCTCTTTGCAAACCATCATTATTGCTTGCCGCTACCTCTCTTAAGATAAAGGGCAAATAATCAAAACCCAAATACGTGGATTGTTTCTTAATATCAAGATTTTGCTGAATTTTTTGACTTTCTGCTGAAGAACCCTGAGTACCCATACTCATCACGCGTGCTGGATATTCAAATGCCAAACCTTCGACCTGCACAAGCCCTGCAGGAGTGCTGATTGGCGGCAAGGCTTCTCGATTCAGGCCATCTCGAGGAGCCCAACCACGATTGATCCACAGTATTTTTTGAGTGCCCTCAAGTTTTAATGGTGTTAATACCAAAAATCCTGTTGAAATTCCTGTTTTAGGATCTCTGCCCTGAGGGTGAGGTCTATTTTCTAGCCACACCGATTGATCTGGCAAATAAACACCTCTGGCAATCATCCTGTGATTTTTAACTTCACCCAATTGCCAATCTTTATCGTTTGCCAGGAGTGGGCGTGACTCTTCTTTTTTAGCAATATCTGCAGCAAGCGTTAGCTTTTGCTGCATTCGATCCAACTGCCAAAAGCCCAAAGATAAGCCTATTGAGCAAACAATCATGGTCGCAGCTGTTGCAATCGGACGCGATAAAACTAATCTTCTCAACATAAAGCAATGATACGATGTACCCCTATGAATTGGATTATCCCTATAGCTTTCTTGTTAATTTTGGGCAGCCTAGGCTCTGCTTTGTTTTTTATGATGCGTGATAAAGGCAAAAGCTCAAAAACTGTGCACTCCTTGATGCTGCGCATTGGTTTATCTATTGTGCTTTTTGCTGGCATCTGGATTGCTCACACCATGGGCTATATACAAAGTACTGGTATTCGCGTTGCCGCTTAAGCTCTAGCCAATCATCCCTTGCCCAAATTTTACTGAACGCATATCAATCAAACAGGTAAAGGATCCATCGGATTAAAAAACGCCGCATTTGCGGCGTTTTTATCTTTCAATCTTTACAAACTGATTGATTGATTTTTACATCCAATAAATCACAACGTAAAGACCAAGCCACACAACGTCAACAAAGTGCCAATACCATGCGGCACCCTCAAAGGCGAAGTGATTTTCTGGTGTGAAATGACCTTTCATGACGCGCACTAAAACAACTGCCAACATGATGGCACCCATGGTTACGTGGAAGCCATGGAAACCAGTCAACATAAAGAATGTTGAACCATAAACACCTGAAGTCAATTTCAAGTTGAGATCTTGGTATGCATGGATGTACTCATAAACCTGGAAGCACATAAAAATCGCACCAAGTGCAACTGTCGCTGCCAAACCTTGAATCACCTGCTTACGATGACCTTCACGCATCGCGTGATGTGCCCAAGTAACAGTAACACCAGAAGCCAACAACAAAATAGTGTTGATGGTTGGGATTGGCCATGGACCCATGGTCTTAAAGCTTTCAACCAAACCAGCTGGGCCGGCATTTGGCCAAGTTGCTCCAAAATCTGGCCACAATAATCTGTTATCGATATCACCTAACCAAGGCATTGCAATACTTCTTGCATAGAAAAGAGCTGAGAAGAAGGCGCCGAAGAACATGATTTCTGAGAAGATGAACCATGCCATAGACCATCTATAAGAGACGTCTACGTTCACGCTGTTCATACCACTCTCTGCTTCATTGATAGCCTCACCGAACCACACATACAAAGATGCGATGGTCCAAAGAATGCCGGCCAAGCAAAGTAACATACCAATCGTGCTGCCATTGACCCACATTGATGCACCTGCACCAAAGCCAAGCAAACCTATGCTTGTAACGATTGGATGGCGTGTTGGAGCCGGTACATAGTAATAAGGGGCTTTAGTAACACTGGAAGACATACTCTCTCTCCTAAAAAATCAATTCTATACAACTGCTTTGACAATCAACAACAATATTGTCATAAATATAATTGCGCCCAAAGTTCCTGCAAGCACAATGTGAACAAAAGTCACGGATGCCATATCAGCATCTTGACCAGACCTCTTACGTACTCCTAAAAACCCCCATAAAACTGCTCTCATGGAGATTAAAAACATCATGATGGAACTTCTTTTTTGACGCTCCATCCTAAATCTTTGACGGCTTTTTATTATGCTCGCCAGTGATCACTTTCTGACCAGCACCAACCTCAAAGAATGTGTATGACAAAGTAATATTTTTTATGCCTTTTGGTAAAGCCGGATCAATGATAAACACCACCGGCATTTCTCTTGACTCATTGGGCTTCAAAGTTTGCTCATCAAAACAAAAACATTCTAATTTGGTGAAATGCTCCGTGGCTTGCATCGGCGCATAACTCGGAATCGCCTGAGCAGAAATATTTCTATTTTGAGTATTCACCACTTCATAGACAACCTGAATCATTTCACCAGGATGAACTTGCATTGAGTTTTTTACTGAGCGGAACCTAAATGGCCCTTGAGTATTTGAATCAAACTCAACGGTGATTAATCGTGATTCATCTACTTGTGTATTTTTACTGGTCGCATGAACAGCACGCGTTCCGTAATTGTTTTTACTGGTCACCACATTGATGCCAGTCACTTCACACAAAATCCTATACATCGGTATCAATGCATACCCAAAACCAAACATAGCAACGCTGATAACAGCGAGCTTGAGGAGCATTTGGCGATTGTATTGGGCTAGGTTAAATGCCATGATTAACCGTAGATGATTTTCTTAGCAACAATTCCCACAAAAAAGGCAATTGCAACTGTGAACAACACAAGACCCAAGCGACGATTGCTCGCGCTTGGATTCTGTGTTTTTTGATTTGGCGTTGTCATTGATAGTCCGTGGTCGTTAATTACTTAACTGTTGGCGGAGTTTCAAATGTGTGGAACGGAGCCGGTGAAGGGATTGTCCATTCCAAACCTTCTGCACCATCCCAAGGCTTGTCAGCAGCTTTTTTACCGCCACGGTATGTTGGCAACACCACAAACAATAAGAAATAAATCTGCATCAAACCGAAGCCAAGTGAACCGATTGAGGCAATTGCATTGAAGTCGGCAAACTGAACTGGGTAGTCAGCATAACGACGAGGCATACCAGCAAGGCCCAAGAAGTGCATTGGGAAGAATGTGATGTTGAAGAAAATCATTGAGCCCCAGAAGTGAACTTTTCCGCGGAACTCATTCACCATGTGACCAGTCCACTTTGGCGCCCAGTAGTAGAAACCTGCAAATAAGGCAAACAAAGAACCTGCCACCAAAACATAGTGGAAGTGAGCCACAACATAGTAGGTGTCTTGCAACAAGATATCAATTGGAGCAATCGCAAGAATCAAGCCCGTAAAACCACCCATGGTGAACACGAAAATAAAGCCGATTGACCACAACATTGGAGTTTCAAATGTCATTGAACCCTTCCACATCGTTGCAATCCAGTTAAAGATTTTCACGCCGGTTGGAACGGCAATCAACATGGTCGCGTACATGAAGAACAACTGACCTGTCACAGGCATACCAGTTGCAAACATATGGTGAGCCCAAACGATGAATGACAAAATCGCGATTGATGCTGTTGCATAAACCATTGAGCTGTAACCAAACAATCTCTTACGTGCAAACGTAGGAATCACTTCACTCACGATACCAAACGCTGGCAAGATCATGATGTAAACCTCTGGGTGACCGAAGAACCAGAAAATATGTTGATACATCACTGGGTCACCACCACCTGCAGCAGAGAAGAAGCTTGTACCGAAATGACGGTCTGTTAGAACCATCGTGATCGCACCAGCCAAAACTGGCATAACTGCAATCAATAAGTAAGCAGTGATCAACCATGTCCAACAGAACATTGGCATCTTCATCAATGTCATGCCAGGAGCGCGCATGTTCAAGATTGTTACGATGATGTTAATTGAACCCATGATGGATGAAGCGCCCATCAAGTGAATAGCAAAGATCGCCATGTCCATACCTGGGCCCATTTGCACTGATAGGGGTGCATAGAGAGTCCAGCCAGCAGCAGTTGCGCC
The DNA here is from genome assembly GCA_937863045.1 of uncultured Polynucleobacter sp. Lineage (GTDB taxonomy): Bacteria > Pseudomonadota > Gammaproteobacteria > Burkholderiales > Burkholderiaceae > Polynucleobacter. The sequence continues at coordinate 53,493 of CALMBU010000013.1, forward strand.
ACCAGGAACAAAGAATGAAGACAAAAGCAATAGAGCTGCAACAGGCATGATCCAGAAGCTGAAATTATTCATACGAGCAAATGCCATGTCAGAGGCACCCACTTGAAGAGGAATCATGTAGTTAGCAAAGCCCACGAAAGCTGGCATGATCGCGCCGAAAACCATCACCAAACCGTGCATGGTTGTTAGCTGATTGAAAAGCTCAGGACGAATGTACTGTAAGCCCGGCTGGAATAACTCTAGGCGAATACCCATCGCCATGATGCCGCCAGCAATCAAACTGAAGAATGAAAAGATCAAGTACAGCGTACCGATATCTTTATGGTTGGTAGCGTATAACCAACGTCTCCAACCATGTGGATGATCGTGTGCGTGATCGTCGTGGTGATCGTGTGCGTGACTTACTGTGCTCATATTAGCTCCAATTACCTATCTAATTTAATTATTTCGCTGCGCGCGCTGTTGTGAAGTCTTTAGGCTGGATCAACTCACCAGTCTTATTACCCCAAGCATTGCGTGTGTATGTCATAACAGCCGCTAACTCAACGTCGTTAAGTTGCGTGAACTTCGGCATAGCATTTTTACCCTGCAAAAGAATTTTGTATTGACCTTCTTTTGCACCCAAAACAACTTTAGAGCCATCTAATGCTGGGAATGCGCCAGCACCCTTACCGTTAGGCATGTGGCAGGCTGCACAGTTTGATGCGTAAACTTTTTCTCCACGCACCTTCAACTCATCCATCGTGAAAGTTTTGCTAGGGTCATCTGCTAAAGAAGCCATTTGCTTTTTCTTGTCAGCAACCCATGTTGCGTAATCTGCATCAGAAACAACTTTCACGGCGATTGGCATGAATGCATGCTCTTTACCGCAAAGCTCAGAACACTGGCCATAGAAGGTACCGATTTTTTCTGCTCTGAACCAAGTGTCGCGAACAAAACCAGGGATCGCATCTTGCTTAACGCCGAACGCTGGAATAGTCCATGAGTGAATCACGTCATTAGCAGTTGTCACCATACGAATTTTTTTACCGACTGGCACAACCATCTCGTTATCAACATCCACCAAGTAGGTTGTTGATTTAGCTAATTGGTTATTGATTTGCTCACGTGGTGTTGTCAAAGTTTGCAAGAATGAAATGCCTTCGCCTTCACCCTTGATGTAGTCGTAACCCCACTTCCACTGATAACCAGTGACTTTGATCGTGATGTCTGCGTTTGTAGTGTCTTTCATAGCTACAACTGTTTTGGTTGCAGGCAATGCCATCGCGATAACGATGATCAATGGCACCACAGTCCAAATAATTTCAACGGTTGTGCTCTCATGAAAGCTAGCTGCTTTATGACCTAAAGATTTACGGTGTTTAAAAATTGAGTAAAACATCACACCAAACACAGCGATAAAAATCACCGCACAGATGATCAACATCATCCAATGAAGATAGGCTACTTCTTCAGCAACCTTGGTTGCTGCTGGCTGAAGATTTAACTGAAATCTTGAAGGGCCGCCAGGCATGTCATTGATAGCTAATGCAAAATTAGCGTAGAGCGAGCCCACTAAACCAAATAGCAAACCGACCAGTGATGTGCGATGTTTCATCTTCGTTCCCATTAAATAAATTCTTGAATCTATTGCACCGCATTAACGGCAATGCACTTGATATCCATCAATTATATTTGTAATTTGATCTAGTGCAATAAATTACTAAGGAATCAAGACATTTACACTAGGACAATTAGGTTTAAAGGTATGTGTGCGCTTGCTTACTTATTTTTTAGACCTAACAATTTGATCGGGGCTGATGGTTGTTATTCCAGCCTTCTTTTGGGACAGTAAAACATCAGGCGCCCAGGCATGTCCGTAGACAACTTCAAGGGTGATGGCCAAATCAGATTCAGCTTCAATCAAATGCTGCTGAGAGTCCGGGGAAGTTAATAAGCCCAAGTTAAAAGCTTCTTTACACAACAAATGAGGGTCTTCGTAGGACAGGGTCAGGTACTCCATGTCCATCACTGGCTCAGAAAAGCCAGCCTGCATCAATCCATCACCCACATCGTGCATATCCAAGCTACCTGCATTCCTGAGCAAACAATCATTGGCAAAGAGCTTTTTGAGCTCTTTGCCTGTATCTGGACCGAAATAACTGAACATCAACAGGCCCTCTGGCTTCAGCTTACTTTTCCACTCCTTCATGAGTGCCTCTGGATTACTTTGAAGATGCAACTCCAAGTTTGACCAAATCAAATCAAAGTCAGCAGCACCGATGGTTGACGGCTCTTGGTACTTATAAAAACATTGATGAGTGATTTTTTTAAACAACTGCTGCAAAACATTTGTAGCAAATCTTTTATCAAAACAGTGGTGATCAGACTCAGGGTAATGGGGCGCTAAAACAGATAAATTCAATTCACCAAGATGAGCTATTTTTTGAGGCTGCAAGCGAACAATCTCTAATTTTTCAGCCATGCGCTGAGCAATTTCTAGGGATAGAAATTGGGGAATAGTTCTTGAAGCTGCACTTAGCACTGTTGATGATGTGGGCATAAGTGCTCAGTATACTGAGCGTCAGATGAATTTACTCCTGCCAACATCTTGTATTGGGTGCCAGGAGTTTCAAGCGGCAACGATATGCCAAAAGTGTCGTAAACGACTAAAAGAATCTCAGCTCAAAAGATGCGCTCAGTGCGCTATCCCTATCGCATCCAATGAAAAAGGTCTGGTGTGTTTGGACTGCCTGAGAAAAAAGCCCAGTTATGACACAACACTTTGCCTGGATAGTTATGGCGGTTTTTTAACGGAAGCCATTCACCTATACAAATACCAACATCAAATCGCCATTGCTCATGGCCTGCTCGATGCTTGGCTTGAGGTTCATCCAAGGGAGCTTAGAAGTAATCAGGCAGTTGATTGGATACTACCCATACCCATGAGCCAGCAAAAACTTCATCAAAGAGGCTTTAATCAATCATGGGAACTTTGCAAACTATTTTCAAAAAAACTAAAGATAAAAAATAATTGGAAAGTGCTCAATAGAAGCCATCTTGACGGTGATCAAGTCTTCGCCAGTAAACAAGAACGCGTCCAACGCTTAAACAATGTTTTTTCAATCAATCCCAAAAACATTGGCCTCATAAAAAATAAGAACATTGCATTAATTGATGATGTGATGACCACTGGAGCAACCTTGAGCGTGGTGGCAAAATTACTTAAAGATTTTGGGGCGCAAAGTGTTCATAATTGGGTCATTCTTAGAACACCGAATAAATCACCATGCTAAATATCGTTCTTGTTGAACCAGAAATTCCACCCAATACGGGCAACATCATTCGTTTATGCGCCAACACTGGAGCACAGCTTCATTTGGTCAAGCCACTGGGCTTTCCCCTAGAAGATAAAAGCTTAAAAAGAGCCGGTCTTGATTATCACGAATACGCCAATATGAAAGTTCATGAGAGTTGGCAAGATTTTTTGCAAAAAGAAAATCCTCCTCATGACAGGATGTTTGCTCTAACAACCAAAGGAACCGGTACCTTGGTCAAGTCTCAATTTCAAGAAAATGATTACTTGGTTTTTGGATCAGAAACACGCGGACTATCTCAAGAAATTCGTGACCAGTTTCTTCCAGAGAAACGCGTGCGCCTTCCGATGAGAGCGAACAGTCGCAGCCTGAATCTATCAAATACTGTGGCAATAATGATCTATGAAGCTTGGCGTCAAATGGGTTTTAAGGGTGGTGAATGAGAACGATCGCCTGATTGGTAGGGCGTTTTAACTCTTACGCTTCAGACTTGGCGTCTCTACCCATCAGTAATTTCACCGCTGTTGCAGTATCTAATTCTTTGAATAACACTTCGCACACCATGTGAGTGATCGGCATCTCAATACCCTTGGACTTGGCTAGATCACTCACAGCTTGAGCGCACAACACTCCCTCTGCAACATGTCCCAAATCCTTCAGTATCTCTGGAAGTTTTTTGCCCGTGGCCAACTGAAGACCAACTCGACGATTTCTTGATAGGTCGCCAGTGGCTGTCAAAATCAAATCGCCCACACCAGTTAAGCCCATGGCAGTTTCGGATTTACCGCCCATGGCAGCCATCAATCGCATCATCTCTGCCAAGCCACGAGTGAGTAATGCAGCTCTGGCATTCAAGCCCAAACCTAAGCCATCGCCAATACCTGTTGCAATGGCTAAAACATTTTTAATGGCACCGCCCAGCTCAACACCAACGATATCGTTGCTGCCATAAATGCGCATATTGCCATGGTGCAAAGCAGCTTGAACCAAGGCAATTAAATCATTTGAATCACTTGCAACAGTCAGCGCACAAGGCATTCCTTTGGCAACCTCTGAAGCAAAACTAGGGCCTGACAGAACTGCTGTTTTGATGCCTCGATTATTTGCTGAGGCAAGACTTAATTCACGAGCAATCACTTGGTGTGGCATCAATGAAGTTTTTGGTTCTAAGCCCTTGCACAACCAAACCCAATTCTTTGGGATCTGCTGAAGTTTTAATAACTGATCAACTGTTTCTTTTAAACCAGAAACGGGGGTTGCGATAAACAATAAATCTTCATCAACGCAATCAGCAAACAGCTGATTCCAATCGCTGCTGATGAAAAGTTCAGCCGGTAATTGAATGTCTTGAAGATACTTTTGATTAAACCCCGTTGCACGAATACCTTCGGCAAGCTGGGTGGACCGACTCCACAAAGTAACTGGCAGTCCTTTTTTATTTTTTGAGGCATGCATGGCCATTGCGGTTCCCCATGCACCTGCCCCAAGAAAATAAATGTGCTTCATCAATTAGGCAGAATAATTCCGCTGTCGTTTGAAGCTTCAGACTGGCCAGCCTGAGACATGCGCTGCTCATAAAGAGCATGGAAGTTAATCTCAGCCAAATGAACTGGCTGAAATCCTGCGCGACTGATCATGTCCGCAATGTTTGCACGCAAATATGGGAACAAAATAGTTGGACAAGCAATCGCCAACAAAGGACTCATTTGCTCTTCAGGCATATTGCGAATCTCAAAAATACCTGACTGTTGAGCTTCAACTAAAAATAGAACCTTGTCATCGACTTTGGTTGTAACACTGCCAATCAAAGTCACATGAAAATTAACGTCGTCTAATTGATTGGCTTGAATATCAACTTGAACTTCTAATTTTGGCTCGCCTTGATTTAACAAAATCTCCGGGGCATTGGGTTGCTCCAAAGAAATGTCTTTTAGATAAACACGCTGAATTTGAAAACTTGGGTCTTGGCCCATTTCGCTATTAACTGCTTCTGTCATATTTTTCCTATTTACTTGCCCAATAGAGGGTCTAATTTACCTGCTTTATCCAATGCTGATAGATCATCAAAGCCACCAACATGCGTTTCACCAATGAAAATTTGCGGCACAGTGCGGCGCCCAGTTCTGGTCATCATTTCTTCACGACGCACCGGATCCTCATCAACCAAGATTTTTTCAGTGATTTCAACACCCTTTGAAACCAGCAATCTCTCAGCCATGATGCAATATGGGCACACCCTGGTGCTGTACATGGTAATTTTTGTCATGATTTACTTTTGTTTAATGAGTGGCATACCCGCCTGATTCCAAGCAGAAACGCCACCTTCTAAGGTCATCACCTCTTTACAGCCTGCTTTTTTCAGCTTTGCAAGGGCAGTATTTGATTTATTTCCGGTCAAACAAACTAAAATGATAGGCTTATTGCTATCAATTTTTGCTTGTTTTAAGCCTGAATCAAGCTCTGAAAGTGGCAAATGCTTAGAATTAGGAATGTGCCCCGCTTTGTATTCATTGGCCTCGCGGATATCAAGAATCTGTGCCTGGCGTTGATTAACCCACTGCACAGACTCATGCACACTGAGCAACTGTTTGTTAAGGCGCCCCAGTATCTGAGGCAATGCCAAGGCCAAGCCTGATGTAAGCAGGGTGGCAAGAAGTAATAAATTATTTGTATTTGTAAAGAAGTCCATTAGTAAATTATAGAATGTGAATATGAAACAACTCGTACTTATCCGCCATGGCGAATCCCAGTGGAACCTAGAAAACCGTTTTACCGGCTGGGTTGATGTTGATTTAACCCCTACCGGCATCCAGCAAGCTATTAATGCAGGAGAGAGTTTAAAGGCTGCCGGGTATGATTTTGACATTGCTTACACATCTGTGCTCAAAAGAGCCATCAGAACCCTTTGGCACGCTCAAGAAGCCATGGATAGGCTTTGGCTCCCAGTGGTCCACAGCTGGCGCCTAAATGAGCGTCACTACGGCGCCTTGGCAGGCTTAAATAAGGCTGAGACGGCCGCCAAGTATGGCGATGAGCAGGTTCACATCTGGAGAAGATCTTACGATGTCAGGCCTCCTTTATTGGATCCTACTGACCCAAGAACCTCATTTAATGACCCGCGCTACGCAAAACTCAAAAAAGAAGAGATTCCCCTGGGTGAGTGTTTAAAAGACAACGTTGCGCGAGTTTTGCCACTTTGGGAGGAGTCAATTGCCCCAGCTTTGCGCTCTGGCAAGAGAGTTTTGATTGCCGCTCATGGCAATAGTATTCGTTCCCTAGTAAAGTACCTAGACAACGTCTCTGATTCAGACATCATGGAAATCAATATTCCCAACGGAATTCCTCTTGTTTATGAGTTAGATGACAACTTGAAACCAATTAAACATTTTTATTTAGAAAAATAATCTATGCGCCGCGCGATAAAGAGTATTGCCCTCGTTTGCTCAGGACTCATTGCTGGAGTTGCATTAACTTTGCAACTTTCAGCCACTGCTCAACAAGGAAGCTCCTCTTTACCGCTAGATGAACTTCGCAACCTATCAAATGTGTTTGGTCAAATCAAACGTGATTATGTTGAGCCAGTTGAAGACAAGCGCTTATTAACTGATGCCATCAAAGGCATGGTGAGCGGACTTGATCCGCACTCGTCTTATTTAGATAAAAAAGACTTTAAAGAAATGCAGGAGCACACCCAAGGTAAGTTTGCTGGGCTTGGCATTGAAATCACATCTGAAGACGGCATTGTCAAAATTCTGAATCCAATTGAAGATACGCCAGCAGCTAAAGCTGGTCTTTTATCTGGGGACTTGATCACTCGCTTGGATGACAAACCTGTGCGTGGCATGACGCTTGATCAAGCGGTCCGTCGCATGCGCGGCGCACCAGGCACAAAAATCACTTTAACTATTTTTAGAAAAAGTGAAGATAGAACTTTCCCAATCACCATCACCCGCGCTGAAATCAAAGTTCAGTCTGTTAAAGCAAAATTCGTTGAACCTGGTATTGCCTACGTGCGTATCACCAGCTTTCAAGAAAGAACCATTCCTGATCTAGCCAAGCGGTTAAATGAGTTGGCTGGAGAAAATCCACAACTGAAAGGCTTGGTCCTTGACCTCAGAAACAACGGTGGCGGTCTATTACAAGGTGCTGTTGGCGTATCCGCAGCTTTCTTGCCAACGGACACTCTGATCGTTTCGACCAAAGGTCAAACAGAAGAAGCCAAACAAGTATTCAAATCAAATTTTGATAACTATCGCTTATCAGAAAACAATGATGCCTTAGCGCAGCTTTCACCAGTCTTCAAAAAAGTACCGCTCGTTGTTATGGTGAATGCATTCTCTGCTTCAGCCTCAGAAATTGTTGCTGGCGCCTTACAAGATCACAAACGCGCCATCATCATTGGTAAAACAACTTTTGGTAAAGGCTCAGTCCAAACTGTTCGCCCGTTGAGCGCCGACTCAGCCTTGAAACTGACCACCGCCTACTACTACACACCAACCGGTAAATCAATCCAGGCGTTTGGTATCAAACCTGATATTGCTGTTGATCAAAATGCTGAAGGTGACCCTGATGATGTTTTAATCACCCGTGAAATTGACAGTGAAAAACACCTCAAGAACAAGCAATCTTCCGAAGAGAAGTTAATCAAAGATCGCGAACAGCGTCGCCTTGAAGAATTGCAGCGTATTGAAGAGTTGAACGCCAAAAAAACACCTGAGCAAAGAGAGAAAGATCGTAAGAAGCGTCCTGCTGAATTTGGTTCAGCGGAAGACTTCATGCTCACTCAAGCTGCGGCTTACTTAAAAGGTCAACCAATCAAAAAATCCAAGTCTCGCTTGGAATAAAAGAATTTGGCGATGAACGACCAGGAACTGCTTCGCTACTCACGCCATATTCTTTTGGATGACATTGGCATTGAGGGTCAAGAAAAAATATTGGCATCTCATGTTGTTGTGATCGGCGCTGGCGGCCTTGGTTCCGCTGCTGCACCTTACCTAGCTGCAGCAGGGGTTGGCAAAATCACCTTGATTGATCATGACGTGGTTGATCTAACCAACCTTCAACGTCAAATCATGCATAGACAAAATTCTATTGGCATGCCCAAAGTGAGTTCTGCAAAAAAAATGTTGCAAGAGCTTAATCCTGATCTCAATGTCGTCACCCTCGAACAAAAAGTAACGAGCGACTTACTAGATCAGCTTTTACCTGACACAACGGTTGTCTTGGATTGCACAGATAACTTTTCAAGTCGGCATTTGATCAATGCGGCATGCGTTAAGCACAAGACTCCTTTGGTCAGTGGTGCAGCCATTCGCTTTGATGGGCAGTTAACCGTGATTGACCCAAGGCAAGCAGGCACACCCTGTTACGCCTGCTTGTTTCCAAAAGATCAAAAGTTCGATGAGGTGCAATGCTCGACCATGGGAGTTTTCTCACCCTTGGTTGGCATCATTGGAGCAATGCAATCAGCCCAAGCACTCCAAGTGATCACTGGTGTTGGTAAATCTCTTTGTGGAAAATTACTGCTATGGGATGCTAGATCAACACAGATTGACACGATTGAGTTACATCAACGTGATAACTGCGAAGTTTGCTCAAAGACTCATTGATTGAACAGCGCTTGATTGAGTAGCTCTTGCTTGATCAGGCATTGATTTTTTGAAATGCTGCCTGAATATCTTCTGGCTCAATTGCGGCCAATAAAGCGTCAACAGCCAATTTCAACTGCTTGGTATCTGATCTCAAGATTTCTTGTTTGACTGATAAGAGTTGCTTGAAGTGAAGCGAGAAATCTGTCAGCCCCATACCCAATAAGACCCTGGTCATCGAAGCATCTCCGGCCATCTCACCACAAACAGATACCGGCATTTGAGCATTTTTTGCATCTCTGATGATGCCTGCAATCAATCTTAAAACTGCCGGGTGCAATGGGTCATATAAGTGCGCCACGGCGTTATCAGCACGGTCAATCGCCAAGGTGTATTGAATTAAATCATTGGTGCCAATAGATAAGAAATCTAAACGACGAATGAACAAAGGCAGCGCTAAAGCAGCGGCGGGGATTTCAATCATTGCGCCCACTTGAATCCCTGGATCAAAACTGATGCCTTCAGCCTCTAACTGATTTTTTGCCGTTTGTATTAACTCTAAAGTCTGATCAATTTCTTGAGCATGCGCCAACATGGGAATCAAAATCTTGATCTTGCCAAATACAGAGGCTCTTAAGATTGCTCGTATCTGAATCAAAAACATTTCAGGCTCAGACAGTGACCACCTGATGGCGCGCAAACCTAAAGGTGATAAATAGTTTGCGCCATTATCTTTAACATCCAATGGTTTATCTGCGCCAATATCAATCGTTCTGATGCTGACTGGCAAGCCTTTCATGGCTTCAGTTGTTTTACGGTAGGCCCAGAACTGCTCTTCCTCATCAGGCATTTGCCCTTGACGATTCATGAATAAAAATTCAGATCTGAATAAACCAATTCCGACAGCCCCAGAATCTAATGCCATTGCTGCATCATCGGGCATTTCAACGTTAGCCATCAATTCAATGTGCTGCCCATCCACAGTCACTGTTGGTGTGTGCTTCAGTCTTAAAAGTTTTTTCTTTTCAAGCAGTCTTGCTGACTGCAAATGACGATACTCTTCAAGAATGAAAGGGCTTGGATCAACAATCACGATGCCGCGATCGCCATCGATGATGAGCCAATCATCTTGCCTGATCAACTCGCTGGCACTTCTTACGCCCACAGCGGCTGGAATGTCCAAGCTTCTTGCAACAATGGCGGTGTGCGAAGTCTTACCGCCCAAGTCAGTGACAAATCCACCAAAAGCCAATTCTTTGAAGCGCAGCATGTCTGGTGGAGAAATATCATGGGCCACCACAATCACTTCGCTCAGCTCTCTATTTTCAGAAACTGTTTTATAAAAGGCTCCAATGGTTTGATGATCTTCACCCAGATGAAGCACTTTCATGACTCGCTCAACGACCTGACGAATATCTGCCGCTCTTTCACGCAAATACGCATCCTCAATCTCTGCAAACTGTTCAAGCACATTTTCTAATTGAGTAGCCAAGGCCCACTCGGCGTTGTATCGCTTTTGTTGAATTAACTCCAGAGGTCTTTCTGTCAGCGTTGGATCAGCCAAGATCATGCCGTGCACATCCAAAAATGCAGCCATCTCTTCAGGCGCTGCCTCTGGCAGGCCGGCTCTTAATGTTTTTAATTCTTGTCTAACAACTTGAAATGCATCTAGCAGTCTTTTTTGTTCTACTTGTTCGCTGCCTTCAGAAATCAAGTAATGCTTCACATCCATGGCGGATGGGGCAATCCTCAGGGCACGACCTATCGCAATACCATTCGTAACCGGAATACCATGAAGCGTAAAAGACAAATTACTGACCTTCCCCAAATCGATCATTGATGAGCGCCTGAATGGCATCAAAAGCCTCTTGTGCTTGATCGCCTTCAGTTTCAAGGGTTACAACACTGCCCATGCCAGCAGCTAACATCATCACACCCATGATACTTTTAGCATTCACTCTTCTACCACCCTTGGATAGAAATATTTCACAAGGGTACTGTCCTGCCATCTGAGTTAATTTAGCTGAGGCGCGAGCATGCAATCCAAGTTTATTGATGATGTTTATTTCTGCACTTGGCATTCTTAATCCTTCACTTCGATCTTTTTATTGTCATCGATATGACCCATGTGGCCAATTGGAATAATCCCCTGCTGACCGCCATGCATGGCTTTTTGACTGGCCGAATCCAAAGACTCTGCTCTGTAGGCAATGGCGCGCATCAACATCGGTAAATTAACTCCGGCAATGACTCTGACGCGCCCCTCAAACTCTTCCATATGAGCTAAGCGACTCGCAACGTTGGCCGGAGTAGCTCCCATGATGTCCGTGAGAACAAGAAGACCTCTATCAGAAATAATTGACTGAGCGGCTTCTACAGCCCGTTCCAAAGTTAACTTTGCGTCTTCGTGCGCCATCACATCCAGGGCCTTAAAGCGAACCGGCACTTCACCATAGACGTGGCGAGTAAATTCTTGTAATGCTGATGCCAAAGGCGCATGAGCGATGATTAAAATTCCAGCCATTTAATGAATTTGTTTCTCTAAATTAGTTAACCATTGCAATGCCACATCATGACCTGTTTGCTCGGTAATTTCAACAAAGCAGGTTGGGCTTGTCACATTTATTTCTGTTAAAAAACCGCCAATAAAATCTAAACCTACCAAATGCAGTCCTCTTGAAGCTAACTGAGGGGCCAGCTCTTTGGCAACTTTTGATTCTTGTTGAGTGAGAGGCTGTGCAACGCCCTTGCCGCCTGAAGCAAGATTGCCCCTAACCTCGCCGGCCTGTGGAATACGTGCCAAGCTAAAAGGCACCACCTCGCCGCCGATCAATAACACGCGCTTATCACCGGCAGCTATTTCAGGTAGAAACTTTTGTACCATCAACGCTCGCTGACCATTACCGCCCAGGGTTTCAACAATACTGGCTAAATTAAGTCCATTCTCTTGAACTCTAAAAATACCTTGGCCACCCATGCCATCCAAAGGCTTGATGATCACGTCTTGATGAGCCCCATGAAAATCTTTGATATCAGCCAAATCATGACTGACGATCGTAGGGGGTGCAAACTTCATGAACTCTAAAAGTGCTAATTTTTCAGAGTGATTTCTTAAGGCGTCAGGAGCATTGAATACTTTTGCGCCCTCAAGACATGCCTGAGACAAAAACCAAGTGGCTGTGACATAGCTCAAATCAAATGGAGGATCTTTTCTCATGATGATGGCGTCAAATTGATTCAGCTTCTGAACTTGAGCCTTCACCTCTTTGAACCAAGAACCATCATGGGTCGTTATCTCAATCTGTTTGCAATTTGCCTGCACCAGCGAATCAATGCTCTTCAAATCTTGAATATGACAATGCCAAACTTCATGGCCTCGCTGTTGCGAAGCTTTCATCATGGCCAAGGTGCTGTCTTTTTTGATGACGAAACTGCTCAGAGGATCTGCAATAAAGAGAAGCTTCTTCATCTAATCACTCTGCCTCTGGATCAGTGCGCTCTAACTCTAAAGATGCGGCCAACAAAGCAAGTCTTGCAACCACACCGTAAAGATAAAAACGATTAGGTACTGCAATGCCTGGTTTTGCTGCAATATCAGGAATTGCATTGTGTTCGAATGCCAAGGGCACAAAATGCATGCCTGGCGCATTGAGGTTTTCATCAACACCACGACTGGTATGAACTCTATAGAAGCCGCCAACCACATAACGATCCATCATGTAGACAACAGGCTCGGCAACAGCCTCATTGATTTTTTCAAAGGTGTAAACACCCTCTTGAACCAAGACATCAGCAACCTCTAAGCCCTCCTTGATAACGCTCATTTTGTTGCGTTCTTTGCGGTTCAGATCCTTGACTTCGCTGGCGTCCTTGACTGTCATGATGCCCATGCCATACGTACCGGCATCTGCTTTAACTATGACATATGGTTTTTCTTTGATGCCGTACTCTTTGTATTTTCTTGCAATCTTTTTCAAGATCGCGTCAACGCTTTCTTGCAAGCACTCTTCGCCAATGCGCTCATGGAAATTGACGCCTGAACACTTTGTGAAAAAAGGATTGATCATCCAAGGATCAATATCAATCACCTTAGAAAATTTCTTGGCCACATCATCATAAGCATCAAAATGGTTTGACTTACGACGCACAGCCCAACCAGCATGCAATGGGGGTAGTAAATATTGCTCGTAAAGATTTTCTAAAATCTTAGGGATACCGCCTGACAAATCATTATTCAAAAGAATCGTGCAAGGATCAAAATCCTTGAGGCCCAAGCGGCGACCTTTCATGCCAATTCTTGCTAATGGCTCTAACACCAATCTTTGACCATCCGGTAAATCAATCGGTGTTGGTTTTGTTATTTCTTCTGACAAACTTCCCAATCGAACATTCAAACCAGTTTGTCTCAAGATGGATGCTAAGCGCGCCACGTTCTGCAAATAAAACACATTGCGCGTGTGACGCTCTGGAATCAACAAAAGATTTTTTGCATCTGGGCAAATTTTCTCAATTGATGCCATTGATGCTTGAACGGCCAAAGGCATCATTTCTGGAGATAGGTTATTGAACCCTCCAGGAAATAAATTCGTGTCCACAGGAGCCAGCTTGAACCCAGCATTGCGCAGATCAACTGAACAATAAAAAGGAGGGGTGTGCTCTTGCCACTCCAGCCTGAACCATCGCTCGATGGCAGGTGTGGCTTCTAAAACTTTGCTCTCTAATTCAAGCAAAGGACCATTCAGGGCAGTAATAAGATGAGGAACCATGGTGTCATTCTAAGACAGATAAAAAAAGAGCGGGTTCTAATTAAAGAAACCGCTCTTTAAAAGCCCCCTAGTCACAAATCTACCAGGGGATATTTACTTCACATTTCACACAGATTTACTACTAAATCATTAACTTTCGTACGCTGTTTCGCCGTGTGAAGAGATGTCTAAACCTTCACGCTCAGCATCTTCCGACACACGCAAACCAATCACCATATCAACCAGCTTGAAGGCAATGAATGAAACCACGCCTGACCAAACAATGGTTGTTAATACAGCCTTGGCCTGAACCCATACTTGACCGACGATTGAGTAGTCAGCAGATACTGCATTAGCAACGTAGTCATAGATACCAGTGCCGCCCAATGCTGGAGCTGCAAATACGCCTGTTAAAAGCGCACCCACAATACCGCCCACACCGTGAACACCGAATACGTCCAAGCTGTCATCTGCGCCTAACATGCGCTTCAAACCAGTCACACCCCATAGGCACAAGAAGCCTGAGATCAAACCGATGATGATGGCGCCCATTGGACCTACAAAGCCTGCCGCTGGTGTGACTGCAACCAAGCCAGCCACTGCACCTGATGCTGCACCTAACATTGATGGCTTGCCTTTACCCATCCACTCACCCAAAGACCAAGTCAATACAGCTGCTGAAGTGGCCAAGAATGTATTAGCAAATGCCAAGGCTGCGCCGCCTGATGCTTCTAGGGCTGAACCAGCATTGAAGCCAAACCAACCGAACCACAATAGTGATGCACCAACCATGGTCAAAGTTAAGCTATGTGGCTTCATGGCTTCTTTGCCGAAACCAATGCGCTTGCCAATCACATAAGCACCCACCAAACCAGCCACAGCAGCATTGATATGCACCACTGTACCGCCAGCGAAGTCTAGAGCGCCCATTTGGAATAACCAACCTGAAGCTGCTGTAGCTGCTTCAGCCGCGGCTGCATCAGTGTAAGCATCAGGACCTGGCCAGAACCAAACCATGTGAGCGATTGGTAGATAGCTGAATGTGAACCATAGAACAATGAATGCCAACACTGCTGAGAACTTTGCACGTTCAGCGAACGCACCAATGATCAAGCAGCAAGTGATCGTTGCAAATGCGCCTTGGAATGAGAAGAATGAAAACTCCGGGATCACAACACCTTTACTGAATGTGGCACCCATTGATTCTGGAGTTAAACCAGCCAAGAAGAGTCGATCAAATCCACCGAAGAAAGCATTGCCTGGGGTGAAGGCAATACTGTAGCCATACACTGCCCATAGGACCGCGATCAGTGAGAAGATGACCATACACTGCATCAACACAGACAACATGTTTTTGCTGCGCACTAAGCCGCCATAGAAAAGACCCAAACCTGGCAAAGTCATCAAGACCACCAATGCTGTACACATCATGATCCAGGCTGTATCACCTTTGTTTGGAACTGCAGCTGGGGCTTCTGGAGAAGCTGGAGCAGAAGGAGCAGCGCTAGCAGCAGCTGCAGCAGGAGCTGTCACTGCTGGCTTAGCTTCATCTTTAGCAAATGCTGGAGATGAAACTGCCATGGTGACTGAACCTAGGGCTAAAGCTGTTGCTCCGGCTGCGAGTAGACGTTTAATCCAATGTGTCATTTTGATACCTCGCTTTAAAGAGCAGACTGACCGGTTTCACCGGTACGAATGCGGATAACTTGTTCAACAGATGACACGAAAATCTTGCCATCACCGATCTTGCCGGTTTTTGCTGATTTTTCAATCGCTTCGATGGCGCGTTCAACGATGCCATCATCCACTGCTGCCTCAATTTTTACTTTAGGCAAAAAATCAACAACGTACTCAGCACCACGATACAACTCGGTGTGACCCTTTTGTCGTCCAAAGCCTTTGACTTCAGTGACGGTAATGCCTGAGACGCCTACTTCTGATAGCGCCTCACGCACTTCGTCAAGCTTGAAGGGCTTGATGATTGCTGTGATTAATTTCATGAGTTTCTCCGTGAGATCGCTGAATTAAAAAGCTTTGGTTAGAGATACTGCGAAACCGTCTTTATACAAAGGCTTGCCACCAACTCCAGTTGCATAAGACTTCGTTCCATCTTTTGCATCATTCCAGAAATACTTTGCGCCCAAAGTAAATGCATTACCCAAGTCATAAGCCAAACCAACGTTGTAATCTGCAAATGAAAGCTTACCGCCTACGCCTGCACCATCTTTTTTGTAATCCAAATAACCAGCATGAACTGAGGCAGTTAACTTTGGCATGATTTCTTTAGCTAGAGTTAAATCGTAGTACATCGTGCCTGAAGCATCTGAGCCAGCAAGGTTCGATGCAAAATAATTCTTACCTAAGACATAAGAAGTCTTAAATGTAGCGATGCCATAGCTAAAGCCAACATCTGTCTCTTATACAC
>CALMBU010000014.1 GCA_937863045.1 uncultured Polynucleobacter sp.
ACACAGAGTAGATCGTCGGCAGCGTCAGATGTGTATAAGAGACAGAGTATGCACATTCAGTTATATTTTTTAATTAAAAACTTATTCCTGATGCACTGACGACATTAAATCACATAATCCTCGTGGGAGCTAGTATTTATAACCTTCTTTAGGGTTTCACCTATGTTTTATAGTGCTTGCAGCCTTACAACAGATTTATTCCTAATAAATTCAAGGCTTGCACCTTTTTAAAGCGTGAGCTTTTCTAAACCACCCATGTAGGATTGCAATGCTTTTGGTATTTTGATGCTGCCATCTGCTTGCTGGTAGTTCTCTAGGATGGCAACACCAGTTCGCCCCACAGCCAAACCAGAACCATTCAAGGTGTGCACCAACTCAGGTTTATCTTGACCTGTTTTGAAGCGAGCCTGCATGCGTCTTGCCTGAAAATCGCCCATATTTGAACAAGAGCTGATCTCACGATACGTGTTCTGCGCAGGCAACCAAACCTCTAAGTCATAGGTTTTAACGCTGCCAAAGCCCATATCGCCAGTACACAAGAGAACCTTCCTATAGGGCAATTCTAGTTTTTGTAAGATGGCTTCTGCATGAGCTGTTAATTCTTCCAAGGCTGCCATTGAGGCTTCTGGTTTTGTGATTTGTACCAGCTCAACTTTTTCAAATTGATGCTGACGAATCATGCCGCGCGTATCACGTCCATAACTACCGGCTTCAGATCTAAAGCAAGGCGTATGTGCAACAAATTTCTTTGGTAACTGATCAGCCGGCGTGATGGTGTCACGCATCAAATTTGTCACAGGAACTTCTGCAGTTGGAATGAGGTAAAAATTCTCATACGCAGCCTCAACTGATTCATCCTGATCATCGCCACCAACTTTTCTTGGCACCTTGAATAAATCAGCTTCAAATTTTGGTAATTGGCCAGTGCCCTTCATGGAATCGGCATTCACAATAAAAGGTACAGCAACTTCGTGATAACCAATTTGAATATGGTTATCCAACATGAATTGAGCCAAAGCTCGATGTAAACGAGCAATCTGACCGTGCATCACCGCAAAACGTGAACCAGTCAGCTTCACAGCACTGTCAAAGTCCAGGCCTAGCGGGGTTGCTAAATCAACGTGATCTTTGACCTGAAAATCAAAAGTTGGGATATTGCCCCAGCGCAAAACTTCTTGATTGGCAGATTCATCCTTGCCAGTCGGCACAGACTCATGGGGAATATTGGGGATGTTCAATAAAAAGTCATTGAGCTGCGCCTGCACCACTGTGAGTTTTTCAGTAAGCGCCTGCAACTCTTGGTTCACCAAAGTGGATTCAGCCATTTCAGCACTGGCGTCCTCACCCTTGCCTTTTTTCATGCCCACAGCCTTGGCCAATTGATTGCGCTTGGCTTGCAACTCTTCTGAACGACTTTGGACTTGTTTACGGTCAGACTCTAAAGATACAAAAGTATCTTTATCAAGAATAAATTTCCGATCTGCCAAACGTGCGGCAACGGTATCAAGGTCTTTGCGTAAAAGCTGAATATCAATCATGAGTTTCTCAATGCTGTTTTTATGTTTGCTACTTTGTTTTTACTACTTTATCTTTATTACATTACGTTTACTGCACATTCAATACATCTGCGCCAGCAGGCGGTGAAAATTTAAATGCATTTGGTGACAGATTAATGTTTGTACGAATTTTACTCAGATTAATCAGAACAATCGTACCAAAGTTGTCATGTAACTCTAAGCCAGCAGGTAGGCCATTGGACATTCCAATACCAATTCTGCTGTAAGGAAGATCTCCGGAACCGCCTGTGGCTTTGGGTTTTAATTCCACCCAAAACATCCCGCCTTTTTCACCACCAGGGATCAAGTCAAAATATTCTTCAGCCATAGCACCACCAAAGAGGATAGCCGCAGGACTTGCGCTCAAACCCTTACTTGCTGGACGCACAGTCAACTGATTCAGATCTTTATCCCAGAGCAATAACTTTTGACCATCAGCAATCACTTTTTGCTCAAAAGGTTTGATGGTTTCCCAAACAAACTTACCTGGTCTTTGGAAAATAAAACGGCCTTGGCTTTTACGCAGAACCTTGGGCTGAGATTCACCCTGCTTGGTAGCTCTGATCTGTTGCTGAGTGAACTCACCTTCAGCATTATTAATGGTTGAGATAAATTGTTTGAATTGTTTGATGCCTTCATCTGCAAACACAGCAGGCGACATCAAGCACGCTGCACCGAAGAAGGCTGAGAAAGCGACATTTTTAAAGTTCATACAAGCCATCTTGTTCATGGATATTCAACTGAGCCTTGCCTTGCTTTGATTTTTTAATTTGCGTTAACTTAATTGTCACTTGGGGCACGAACCAAGATATCTCGGTTGCCGTTACTGCCCATCTTAGAAACAAGTCCAGCGCGCTCCATGTCTTCTAGCAACCTGGCGGCACGGTTGTAACCAATGCGCAAATGACGCTGCACCAAAGAAATGGATGCTCGCTTGTTTTCTAAGATGATGGCGACTGCTTGATCGTACAAAGGATCAGCCTCACCACTGGCAGATGCCTCACCAGAACCAGAGTCCATTTCTGACTGAGGTTCCAAGATTGAATCAATGTAGTTAGATTCGCCATTTTTCTCTTTTAGCCAGGTCACCACACGATGCACCTCATCGTCGGTGACAAAAGCACCATGAACACGGATTGGCAAACCTGTACCAGGCGCCATGTACAACATATCACCCATGCCCAATAAACTTTCAGCGCCTTGCTGATCAAGAATCGTGCGGCTATCAATGCGGCTGCTGACTTGGAATGAAATACGTGTTGGCACGTTGGCTTTGATCAGGCCGGTGATCACATCAACGCTTGGGCGCTGCGTGGCCAAGACCAAATGAATGCCAGCCGCACGTGCTTTTTGTGCAATACGAGCAATCAACTCTTCAATCTTCTTACCAACCACCATCATCAAGTCAGCCAACTCATCAATCACGATCACAATGACCGGTGCTTTGTGCAAAGGCTCAGGATCATCCGGCGTCAAACTGAATGGGTTGTAGAGGTATTCGCCTTTTTCTTCAGCATCAGCAATTTTTTTATTGAAGCCTGCCAAATTACGAACACCAAACTTACTCATCAACTTGTATCGACGATCCATTTCTATCACGGCCCAATTGAGCGCGTTATAGGCTTGTTTCATGTCCGTCACAACTGGGCACAATAAATGAGGGATGCCCTCATAAACTGCCATCTCAAGCATCTTTGGATCAATCATGATCAAACGAACTTCATCTGCTTTTGCTTTGTATAGCAAGGACAGAATCATCGAATTAATACCAACTGATTTACCTGAACCGGTGGTACCTGCAACTAAGCAATGTGGCATCTTTGCCAAATCCGCCACAATTGGAGCGCCACCAATGTCTTTACCCAAAGACAAGGTTAAGAGTGAGCTGCTGTCGTTGTACACACGAGAGCTCAGAATTTCAGTGAGGTGCACTGCTTGGCGATTAGGATTGGGTAACTCCAATCCCATACAAGTTTTACCTGGAATGGTTTCAACCACGCGAACACTTAAAACACCCAAAGCGCGCGACAAGTCTTTTTGCAGATTAACAATCTGACTACCTTTAACACCCATCGCCGGCTCGATCTCATAACGCGTGACGACTGGACCAGGGTGAGCGGAAATAACTTTTACTTCGATGTTGAATTCTTTTAACTTTCGCTCAATCAAGCGTGATGTGAACTCAAGTGTATCGGCAGAGATGGTTTCTTTGACTGGTGGGACTGGGTCCAACAATGACAGTGGCGGCAGTTCAGAATCAGTGATTTCAGCAAACAATGGTTGCTGCTTTTCACGCTCAACTCTTTCACTTTTGACCACGGTCAGTGGTGCTCTGTAGATTGGCACTGGAGGAAGCTCTTCAATCTTCACGCGCTCTTCTTCAACAATCTCTTCGCGCACTTCAGCCGCCTGCTCACCAATGCGACGATCTTGTTCAGATTCGCGACGTTGACGAATGCGCATCAATGAAATCTCTAAAAATCTGCCAACTTGCTCTGCAAGGGTCAACCAAGAAAATCTTAAAAACAGTGAAACGCCAATCGCAAGAATCACCAAAAGAACCAAGGTGGCGCCCGTGAACCCGATCGCCATTTGTAATGGATCGCCTAAGAGTTCACCCAACACACCACCAGGTGGTCGTGGCAAATCCATGGTCATGCTGTGCATCCGAATTGATTCGAGCGCCATACTTGCAACCATGGTCAAACTAAAACCTAAGAATCTGGGTAAAAATGGCTCTGGCTCTAATTGCTGACCAGGTAGCTTCGAAGCAGTTAGCTCTTGCCAACCTCGAATGGCGCGTCTGAACAACAAAATCACCCACCAATAGGCTGATGCACCAAAAACATAAAACAAGATATCGGCCAACCATGCACCGAAACGACCACCAATATTGGCAATATTGGCGACCTGATTGGCGTGCGACCAAGCTGGGTCACTTTTACTGTAACTGGCCAATACCGCAAATAAGGCCAAAGTCAGAGCCATGAAGGCAATCCACTTGACCTCACGCACAAGGCGGGTCAAACGGGTTTCAGGCCCGCTATTAGCTGGAGGTGGGTTTTGAGAGGATGCAATTCTAGCCATGTTCTTCCGATTGTAATCAACTAGAAACAATCAAAGTCTTATAATTGAGCTATGACTACAAAAAATCTTAAACACGCAAAAGTACTGATCCTTGGTTCTGGCCCTGCGGGCTACACAGCAGCCGTTTATGCGGCTCGCGCCAATTTGGATCCTGTTTTAATCACTGGTATCGCCCAAGGCGGTCAGTTAATGACCACCACAGAGGTTGAAAACTGGCCAGCCGACCCCAATGGCGTCCAAGGACCGGAGCTCATGCAGCGCTTTTTAGAGCATGCAGAGCGCTTTAAGACAGAAATCATTTTTGACCATATTCATACGGCTGCCTTGACAGAAAAGCCAATTCGCCTAGAAGGTGACTCAGGAACATACACCTGCGATTCCTTGATCATTTCCACCGGTGCTTCAGCTCAGTACTTGGGCATGCCTAGTGAAGAAGCTTTCATGGGCAAGGGAGTTTCTGCCTGCGCCACATGCGATGGTTTCTTCTACAGAAACCAGGACGTTTGCGTGATTGGTGGCGGCAACACGGCCGTTGAAGAAGCTCTTTACTTAGCGGGTATCGCTAATAAAGTGACAGTGATCCATCGCCGCGATAAATTCCGCGCTGAGCCAATTTTGATTGACCGCTTGATGGCCAAAGTGGCTGAAGGCAAGGTTGCGATTGAATGGAACAGTCATTTGGATGAAGTATTGGGCGACAACACAGGCGTTACAGCTGTTCGTGTTGCCAATGCAGCCGGTGCCAAAAAAGAGATCCCATTAAAAGGCGTATTTGTGGCCATCGGTCACAAACCTAACACTGACTTATTTGTTGGTCAGCTTGATATGGAAAACGGTTACTTGAAAACCAAGAGTGGTTTGACTGGCAATGCAACAGCCACCAATATTCCGGGTGTTTTTGCGGCTGGCGACGTACAAGATCACATCTACCGCCAAGCCATCACCAGCGCTGGAACAGGCTGTATGGCTGCATTGGATGCACAGCGTTATTTAGAAACCTTGTGATCAGCCATTAGCAATTAGTCATTAGCGGAACTTAGAAGTAGTAATAAATAAAGCCCAGAGATTCTGGGCTTTATTTATTTAAAGAAGGTATCTCAGTAAAGAGATCTTAATCAAACAGCTGATTCGTTGGTTTCACCAGTACGGATACGGATCACTTGTTCAATTGGAGATACGAAGATTTTGCCGTCGCCAATTTTTCCGGTGTGAGCTGATTTAACAATCGCATCAATCACAGCTTCCACGCGATCATCAGCGACCACCACTTCAACCTTGATTTTTGGCAAGAAATCAACCACGTACTCAGCACCACGGTATAACTCCGTGTGGCCTTTTTGACGACCAAAACCCTTGACTTCAGTCACTGTCAAACCTGTGACGCCCAATTCAGCCAAGCCCTCGCGGACCTCATCTAATTTAAACGGCTTAATGATTGCTGTAACTTGTTTCATATTCATCTCCTATTAAATTTGATGATACCTAAATTTCTATAAAGACCCAAAATATCAGGCTCGGAACTTATTGGTGATGGGGTAACGCCAATCCCTACCAAAAGCTCGTTGAGTGATCCTCACACCAATGGGTGCTTGGCGACGTTTGTATTCATTGATTTTGATCAAGCGCGTGACCTTCTCCACATCTTCAGCTTTAAAGCCACGTTCAATGATGGATTGAATCGATTCATCCTGCTCCATATACAAAGCAAGAATGGCATCTAACACTTCGTATTCAGGCAAGCTGTCCTGGTCTTTTTGATCTGGTCTTAATTCAGCTGAAGGAGCTCTGGTCAAAATACGCTCGGGTATCACTGCTGCAATTCCGTTTCTGTATTGGCAAAGACGGTAAACCAAAGTTTTGGCAACGTCTTTGATCACAGCAAAACCACCAGCCATATCACCATAGAGTGTGCAATAGCCCACGGCCATTTCGCTCTTATTGCCTGTGGTCAAAACAATTCGACCAGACTTATTTGATAAAGCCATCAGCAAAGTGCCTCGCACACGCGCTTGAATATTTTCTTCGGTGGCATCAATTGGTAAACCTTGAAACTCTGATGCCAATGAAGCATCAAAAGTATCCACCATCGGTGCAATGTTGATTTCGTCGTATTGCACACCCAGGTTATCGGCCATTTGCTTGGCATCAATCCAAGATATGTCAGCGGTATAGCGTGAAGGCATCATCACTGCGCGAACCTTGTCAGCGCCCAGCGCATCAACCGCAATCGCCAAGACCAAGGCTGAATCAA
Source organism: uncultured Polynucleobacter sp. (assembly GCA_937863045.1). Lineage (GTDB taxonomy): Bacteria > Pseudomonadota > Gammaproteobacteria > Burkholderiales > Burkholderiaceae > Polynucleobacter. Next base: position 6,895 of record CALMBU010000014.1, read on the forward strand.
CACCACCTGATAAACCAATGATGGCGCCCGGGAAGCCATTTTTATTTAAATAATCTTTAACGCCCAACACCAAGGCGTCATAGACTTGCGCCTCAATCGAAGTATCTGGGCTGATGGTGTTTTGCACCAAGTCATTGATGGCGGAGTCTTGCTTAAATTCAATGAATGCCAAACACTCTTTAAAGTGCGGCAGGCTCAAAGCAACTTCACCTGACTTATTCAAGGCAAAAGAAGCGCCATCAAAAACCAATTCATCTTGTCCACCAACGGCATTCAGATAAACCAAAGGTAAGCCAGTTTCTAAAACAATGGACTTGATCACTTGTTGACGAAGATCTTGTTTTTCTAAGTGGTAAGGTGATGCGTTAGCAACGATCAAGAGCTCTGCTCCTGCATGCTTGGCCTGGGCTGCTGGGCCACTGTGCCAGGTATCTTCACAAATGAGAATACCCACTTTTGTGCCATCAATATCAATCACGCAAGCGTCCTTGCCCGGCTCAAAATACCTGACCTCATCAAAGACTTCATGATTCGGCAATTTTTGTTTGGCGTAAGAGGTCAACACTTTTCCCCCAAACAAAACACTCGCCATGTTTTGCAAGCCAGAATGTGTTCTTTGGGGGTGACCCACCAAGACCCTCAGATCGGGATAGATAGCCAAAGCTTGAGCCAATTGATTCAATTGTTGATCAACTGCTTGGATGAATGCATCTCTTAAAAGTAAATCTTCAGGCGGATAACCTGTGAGAGATAACTCAGGTGTCACCAATAACTTGGCGCCCTTGGCTGCAGAGTTTTTTGCAGCATCCAGGATCAATTGTGCGTTCTTGGCTAAATCACCAAGAACGGGGTTTGACTGAGATAGGGCAATAAAAAACGGAGGCATGAGAAACATTATCCCATTGCCTCCGCTTGGCGTCAGAAGACTGCTTATTTGGTCTTGTTATAACGCTCTACGCTGTCCATGATTTCTTTCTTGGCAGCATCAATACCTTCCCAGCCCTTTACTTTCACCCACTTACCTTTTTCAAGGTCTTTGTAGTGCTCAAAAAAGTGCTGAATCTGCTGAGTCACCAATGGGTTCAAGTCTTCCATTTTTTGAACATCGGCATACATTGGTAGGATCTTTTCAGTTGGAACAGCCAATAGCTTAGCGTCGCCACCTGACTCATCATCCATGTGCAACACACCCAAAGCACGGCAAGTGATCACAACGCCTGGCGGAATAGCAAATGGTGTCAAAACTAAAACGTCGGCAGGATCTCCGTCATCAGACAATGTTTGAGGGATATAGCCGTAGTTACACGGGTAATGCATGGCTGTGCCCATGAAACGATCCACAAACACGGCGCCAGAATCTTTATCGACTTCATACTTGATTGGGTCTGAATTCATCGGAATTTCAATGATGACATTGAACTGATCTGGGATCTTTGACCCTGGTTGAACGTTGTTTAAGCTCATTTTTTCTCCATACAATACATTTAGTTGGGACGAATCTTAGCAAAGCAAACCATCACTATCCTGACGGCTCATTTATGCGGTGCAGCAATAAAACCGAAAGTATGGCATAATCCGCCTTGTAGTATGAAACATCGCCCCCAGCCAGAGTTCTGATTTAGAGAACATCATGCCTTTTTGTTTGTCTGTTGGTCGATGCCTTAATTGACCAAACCACAGAAAGGACATCCCTCCTAAGGGATGTGCGTGACTATGACTATTAGTTTTAAAGAACTGGGCTTAGCCCAACCCCTCCTTCAAGCAACTGAAGCTCTTGGCTATACACAGGCTACTCCTGTACAAGAAAAAGTGATCCCTGCTGCCTTAATCGGTGGTGACTGGATGGTGAGCAGCCAAACAGGTAGTGGAAAAACAGCTGCCTTCTTATTGCCTTTATTGAATCAATTGCTAGCGGCCAATCCAAACGGCAAACCTGTTCCAGGTCGTGCTGAGCCACAAGTATTGGTTTTATGCCCAACACGCGAACTTGCACAGCAAGTAAGTGCAGACGCCATCAATTTGGTGAAGTTTGCTCGCGGTATCCGCATTGCAACCATCATGGGTGGCATGCCTTACGGTAAACAAATTTCTCAGATCAAGGGTGCTAACTTAGTTGTTGCAACACCTGGTCGTTTATTGGACTTGAGCAACAGCCGCGCCATTCGCTTAGATAAAGTGAAATGCATGATTGTTGACGAAGCGGATCGTATGTTGGATCTTGGTTTCCAAGACGACATCGAAGCTATTCATGAATTATGTTCAGACCGTGGTCAAACATTGATGTTCTCAGCAACATTTGCTCCGCGCATCATGCAATTGGCCACAAGCCTCATGAACAATCCTGGTCGCATTGAATTGGCCAGCGCTCATGACAAACATGAAAACATTTCTCAAACATTGCATTGGGCCGACAGCATTGCTCATAAGCACAAGTTATTGAGCCACTGGTTATCAGACCCCACCATGGAACAAGCCGTTGTATTTGCTAGCACTCAAGTAGATAGCGAATCAATTGCCGATTCATTGCGCGCTGATGGTCACGAAGCAACAGCACTTCACGGTGCCATGCCTCAAGCTGTTCGTAACCGTCGCTTGCAATCATTGCGCAAAGGTCAAACTCGTATCTTGGTAGCAACTGATGTGGCTGCTCGCGGCATTGACGTTCCAACCATCACACACGTGATCAACTTTGGCTTGCCAATGAAAGCTGAAGATTATGTGCACCGCATTGGTCGTACAGGCCGTGCTGGTCGCAGTGGTGTTGCCATCACTTTGGCTGAGCACCGCGATCGCTCAAAGATTCGCGCCATTGAACAGTACACACAACAGCCATTACAAGCTGAAGTGATTCCTGGACTTGAGCCACAAGAAAAATCACGCAAGCCTTCACACCGTCCAGGTGCTGGTCGCCCAGGTCGATCTTTTGGTGGCAAAGGTGCAAGCAATGCTTCTAATCGTCAAGGGCAAAATTTCGGTCAGAGCCAAGGCGAAGGTAAGACATTCAAGCAAAATCATTTTGCAAAGCCAACTGGTCCTAAGTTTGCTGGCTCAGGCAAGCCTTCTTCAGGTCCTAAATTTGGCGGTGGCAAACCATCAGGTCAAAAGCGCTCATTTGCGTAAATGAAAAAGCTTCGCCAGTCTTGGTTGAATCTTGATCACACGGTGCTGCACGCAGCACCGTTGGTCTGGCAAGACTGGTTAAGCAACCCTCACTCCCTCACACAACTCATTGCAGAAAAAACTCAATCAGCAGTCACGGTTGAAGTTTTAAGTGATTGCAGGCAAAACCTGTTAGATGATGAAGCGGCCTTATTTGGCCAATCCATTCGTCGCTGTCGCATTCGAGAAGTCTATCTTTGCGTGAACGACGTTCCAGTTGTTTTTGCGCGCAGCGTTTTACCCACTAGCAGCTCCACAGGTATCAACCGTGATGTTTTACAGCTTGGCAGTAAACCATTGGGCGAAGTGCTATTTAAAAAAGGGGTTGCGCCAATCGTATTGCGAGAAATCACAGAGATAACTGGCTTAGGCTGGGGTAGAAGAAGTCTCTACCAACTGAGGGGTCACCCTATTCTGATCAGTGAATTCTTTTTGCCTGAATTACTTGATCAAATTAAGTAAAAGAACAATAAACAAGCAAAAGAAAAAGAAAAAGAAAGAATAAAAAAAGCTGCCTTAGTTTCCTAAGGCAGCTTTTTTAAAACTTGTTTTGATTACAAAATGTAACCGATATGCGCGGCAGCTAGAGCGAACAAAATTGCTAAACATGTAGCAACAGCCAACATCACGATCAAAGTGATGATTTTTTGGTTGATTTCGTCTTTACTTTCTTTGTGCCATTCGTTCATTTAAAGCTCCCTGATCAAAATATTAGCTATAGCCCGTATTATCCATGAAAAAAGTTCTTTATTTGATATTTATCAAATTTCGTATCTCTTTAATGACTTCTGAGGGTGTTAAGCCGATTGGGCCAATCCCTTGATTTAAAAGACTATCAGCAGCCGTTGCGTGAAGCTCGACCGCAAGACAGCTGGCCTCATACGGATTGACCTTGTGCCTGATTCCTTGGCTCACAATGGCTGCAATCACGCCCGTCAATACATCCCCCATACCAGCCACACCCATACCAGGATTCCCTTTGAGACACACCTGGGTTACTTCATTTAACTGAGGCGCTAAATGTGGAGCCTTGATCAAAGTATGTTGCCCTTTAAGAACAACAATGGCCCCCGTTAAGGCGACCAACTGATTCATTGCCAAGGATCGATCCATTTGTATCTGTTCCGTCGTGGTCTTCAGTAATTTTGCGGCTTCACCTGGATGAGGCGTGATGACTGTGGTCAATGATGGCCTAAGCTTGAGTTGCTTGAGAAGTTCAGAGTCAGCCGCGATTAAATTAAGGCCATCCGCATCAATGATCAATAAAGCGGATGACTGCAATGCTTGATTCAATAAATCATGCGCTTCTGCGCTCTGCCCCAAGCCAGGACCAATCGCTATGACATCTGCTTGAGCCTGTTCAATCATTTCTTTTGATGCATGACTCAACATCAACTCGGGTTGATCCGAAAGCACTGCTATGGCCCGCTCATCCAAAAATCCAATCATCACCCAGCCGGCACCGGCATGAAGTGCCGCTCGACCAGACAAGAGCACAGAGCCCGCCATACCATTGGCGCCACCGATGATCAAGACCTTGCCAGCATGGCCTTTGTGCTCATGAGGCTGCCTGATAAGGCGGCTGAGAAGATGAAGAGAATTGAGTTCTTGTGGATTCATGTATTTTTTATTGAGTCTATACTCAAGACTACAACAAAAAAGGGGTCAAGAATGAATTTGCATTTGTACTACTGCCCAGGAACTTGTTCTTTTGTTCCTCACGTGATGCTTGAGTTGGTCAAAGAAAGCAATGGTCAAGATTTTGGATCGACCGTGATTACTTTGCGCAACGGAGAACACTTAAAACCTGAGTACCAAGCTATCAATCCAAGAAGTCAAGTACCAGCCTTGATTGTTGATGGTCAATTGGTCACACAAGTCATAGCTATCACGAACTTCTTGAATGAAACATTCCCAGAAGCCAAGATTTTCCCAAGCGATCCAATGGAAAAAGCGCAAGCCTTATCAATGCTTGCCTGGATGAACAACACAGTCCATCCAACCTTCACCAGGGTTTTTAGACCTGAGCGCTTTGGCGATGAGGCAGGCAAAGCTGGCGTTAAAACCATGGCGCTTGAGATGTACAAAACTCATTTATTAGAAATTGATAAGTCAGTGGCCGACGGTCGTGACTTTATTTGTGGCAAGCAACTCAGTCCTGCTGATCTTTACGCCGTTGCTTTCATCCGTTGGGCTGGTATGGCTGGCATCAATCCAGCCAACTATCCACAGTACCAACGTTATGCTGCAGCAGTTGCGGCTCTACCAGTGGTCGCTCGCATCATGACCAAAGAAGGTATTAATTTGAATACTTATGTTGGTAAATAAGTTATTTATTAATTTGTTTATTTGTTTGAGTGAGTGAGTGAGTGATTAATTAATTAC
>CALMBU010000015.1 GCA_937863045.1 uncultured Polynucleobacter sp.
TTTTAAAGGAGTCAAAATGAATTTACGCCCTTTACATGATCGAGTGATCATCAAGCGTTTAGACAACGAAACAAAAACAGCTTCAGGTTTGGTGATTCCTGAAACTGCAGCTGAAAAGCCAGATCAAGGTGAAATCCTTGCTGTTGGCTCAGGTAAAAAAGATGAGTCAGGCAAAGTTACTCCACTAGATGTAAAGGTGGGCGACCGTGTTTTGTTTGGCAAGTATGCTGGTCAGACAGTAAAAGTAGATGGCGATGAGCTTCTCGTGATGCGCGAAGAAGACATCATGGCAGTGGTTCAGAAGTAATTTAATAAGAGACATCGAAAGGAATTCAAATGGCAGCAAAAGATGTATTTTTCAGTGACAGCGCGCGTACGCGCATGGTCGAAGGCGTTAACATTTTGGCTAACGCAGTTAAAGTAACTTTGGGACCTAAAGGTCGTAACGTGGTTTTAGAGCGTTCATTTGGCGGCCCATTGGTCACTAAAGACGGTGTGTCAGTAGCTAAAGAGATTGAGCTAAAAGACAAGCTGCAAAACATGGGTGCACAGATGGTCAAGGAAGTTGCATCTAAGACAGCTGACAACGCTGGTGACGGTACAACAACTGCAACAGTATTGGCTCAGTCAATCGTGCGTGAAGGCATGAAGTATGTAGTTGCTGGCCACAATCCAATGGATTTGAAGCGCGGTATTGATAAGGCAGTGACTGCAGCAATTGCAGAAATCACAAAAATCAGCAAGCCATGCACAACCACAAAAGAAATCGCTCAAGTTGGTTCTATTTCAGCAAACAGCGATTACAGCATTGGTGAACGTATTGCTGAAGCCATGGAAAAAGTGGGTAAAGAAGGTGTTATCACTGTTGAAGATGGCAAATCATTGGCAGATGAGTTGGACGTTGTTGAAGGTATGCAGTTTGACCGCGGCTACCTTTCACCATATTTCATCAGCAACCCAGAAAAGCAAGTAGCTATTCTTGAGAACCCATTCATTTTGTTGTTTGACAAGAAGATCAGCAACATTCGTGACTTGTTGCCAGTATTGGAGCAAGTAGCTAAAGCTGGTCGTCCATTGTTGATCATCGCCGAAGACATCGAAGGTGAAGCACTAGCAACATTGGTGGTTAACAACATTCGTGGCATCTTGAAGACTTGTGCTGTTAAGGCTCCAGGTTTTGGTGACCGTCGTAAAGCCATGCTTGAAGACATCGCTATTTTGACTGGTGGTCAAGTGATTGCTGAAGAAGTTGGTTTGACACTAGAAAAAGTAACACTACAAGACTTGGGTCAAGCTAAGCGTATTGAAATCGGTAAAGAAAACACAACCATCATTGATGGCGCAGGCGAAGCTAAGAACATTGAAACTCGCGTTAAGCAAATTCGTGCACAAATCGAAGAAGCGACAAGCGACTACGATCGTGAAAAGCTACAAGAGCGCGTTGCTAAATTAGCAGGCGGTGTTGCAGTTCTTCGCGTTGGCGCAGCCACAGAAGTAGAAATGAAAGAGAAGAAGGCTCGTGTTGACGACGCATTGCACGCTACACGTGCTGCTGTTGAAGAAGGTATTGTTCCTGGCGGCGGCGTTGCCTTGGTACGTGCTAAGCAAGCCATCATGAACATGAAGGGCGATAACGCAGATCAAAATGCTGGTATCAGCATCGTGTTGCGCGCCATGGAAGAGCCACTTCGCATCATCGTTTCAAACGCTGGTGACGAGGCAAGTGTTGTTGTGAATAACGTGGCTGCTGGTAAAGGCAACTATGGTTACAACGCAGCATCTGGTGAGTACGGTGACATGGTTGAAATGGGTGTTATCGACCCAGCTAAAGTAACTAAGACAGCTTTAGTGAACGCAGCCTCTGTTGCTGGTTTGTTGTTGACAACAGACTGCGCAGTTGTTGATTCACCAAAAGATGATGCTCCTGCAATGCCTGATATGGGCGGCGGTATGGGTGGCATGGGTGGTATGGGCGGTATGATGTAATTGAGTCCATACTCAAATAAAAAAGGCGCCTCGGCGCCTTTTTTATTGCCTACAAATCAGTTCAATTCAAAGTGTCACCGTGGCGATGTTTATGGCCACGCGTAGTCAAAGCCTTCTTGCGACTCTTCACCACTTGGGTTGCTTTCTTTTTGCCATAGCTCTTTGGCGGAACACCTGCCATTAATAATGCTTGGCGTTTAATTTGAGCCAGTGATAAACGTTTTTTGATATTCATGATTGAACTATACGGTAATCAATGTGAGCCAATCAAATTCAGGTTTGGTATGGGCAAATGTGTGGGCAACAAAAAACCGCCCGAAGGCGGTTCTTTGTGAAATAGTTAAGGTTTACTCAACTGCTTTGACCATGTCTTCAATGACCTTCTTAGCGTCACCAAAGACCATCATGGTCTTGTCCATGTAGAACAACTCGTTATCTAGGCCGGCATAACCAGAAGCCATAGAACGCTTGTTAACAATCACAGTCTTCGCTTTGTAAGCCTCAAGAATTGGCATACCGAAAATTGGGCTGCCTGGAGTTCTTGCGGCAGGGTTCACCACGTCGTTAGCACCCAAAATCAAGACAACGTCGGCTTGGCCAAATTCACTGTTGATGTCTTCCATCTCGAACACTTGATCGTATGGAACTTCAGCTTCAGCTAAAAGAACGTTCATGTGACCTGGCATACGACCAGCCACTGGGTGAATCGCATACTTCACTGTGACACCAGCGTGAGTAAGCTTCTCTGTGAGTTCTTTGAGTGCGTGCTGAGCACGAGCAACTGCGAGACCATAACCAGGAACAATGATGACTGTTTCGGCATTCGTCATCAAGAAGGCTGCATCATCAGCAGATCCTGATTTAACGTTGCGCTGTTCTTGTGAGCCACCAGCAGCTGCAGTACCTGCATCACCACCGAAACCACCAAGAATCACGTTGAAGAATGAACGGTTCATCGCCTTACACATGATGTAAGACAAGATGGCACCAGAAGAACCAACTAATGAACCAGCCACAATCAACATGGAGTTATTCAATGAGAAGCCAATACCAGCTGCAGCCCAGCCAGAGTATGAGTTCAACATTGAAACAACCACAGGCATATCAGCACCACCAATTGGGATGATGATCAAAACGCCCAAAATGAAAGCAATCACGACCATCACAATGAAGTAGTTCCAAGCAGGTTCTGCGCCAGGGGCGATAGAGAACATCACACCGCAACCCACCATCACAATCGCAAGAACTAGATTGAGCATGTGCTGACCTGGGAAGGTCACAGGGGCACCTTGGAACAAGCGGAACTTGTATTTGCCAGATAACTTGCCAAACGCGATCACTGAGCCAGAGAATGTGATGGCGCCAACAAATGTACCAATGAACAACTCAAGACGGTTGCCTAGAGGAATTGGCTCGCCCACAGTCACGATGCCAAAGGCGTGAGGCTCTGCCACTGCGGCAACAGCAATACAAACCGCTGCAAGACCAATCATGCTGTGCATGAATGCCACCAACTCAGGCATTTTGGTCATTTCAACGCGCTTGGCCATGATGGCACCAGCGCCACCGCCAATCACAAGACCTGCTAAAACATAAGCCATACCACCGGCTGCTGATTCTTTAGCAAGCATCATGACTAAGCCAACCGTTGTAACAATAGCGATTGCCATACCTGCCATACCAAACAAATTTCCTTTAATGGAAGTGGTTGGATGAGATAAACCTTTGAGCGCCTGAATGAAACAAATAGAGGCAACTAGATATAAAAGCGTGACGAGATTTAAGCTCATGCTGTTTCTCCTTTAGCTTTTTTATCTTTTTTCTTAAACATTTCTAGCATTCGTCTTGTGACCAAAAAGCCACCGAATACGTTGACCGCCGCTAAGGCAACAGCAATCGTGCCCATGGATTTACCAAGTGCACCTTCGGTTAAGGCTGCGGCCAGCATCGCGCCAACGATGATGATGGCTGAAATCGCATTCGTCACAGCCATCAAAGGTGTGTGAAGTGCTGGAGTGACGTTCCATACAACATGGTAGCCAACATAAATGGCTAACACGAAGATGATGAGGTTATAAATAGTTGGGCTGATCATGTCCATGATTTTTTCCTTGTAATTCTTCTTATGCGTTCTGACGAAGAACTTGACCGTTTTGACACATCAAGCAAGCTGTCACGATGTCATCATCAGTTGGAATAGCAAGAGCTGCTTCTTTATTAACGATGAGTTTCATAAAGTCGAGAAGATTGCGGGCATAAAGTGCAGAAGCATCTGCAGCAACCATGCTGGCTAGGTTGGTGTAACCAACCAATTTAACGCCATGCTTCACAACCACTTTGTCAGCTTCTGTGAGTGGGCAGTTACCGCCACCATTGTCACCTTTACCAGCGGCCAAATCGATCACCACTGAACCTGGTTTCATTTGTGCAACGGTTTCAGAATGCAACAGTGTTGGAGCTTTACGACCTGGAATCAATGCTGTTGCAATCACAATGTCTGCTTGCTTGGCGCGTTCAGCAACCAAGGCTGCTTGACGTTGCATCCAAGAGGCAGGCATTGGACGAGCATAGCCGCCAACACCTTGAGCGATTTCACGTTCTTCTTCAGTTTCAAAAGGCACGTCTACAAACTTACCGCCCAATGATTCGATTTGTTCTTTAGCGGCTGGGCGCACATCTGAGGCTTCAATTACTGCACCTAAACGTTTAGCAGTTGCAATCGCTTGCAAACCAGCAACACCAGCACCAAGAATCAATACACGAGCAGCTTTCACTGTTCCAGCAGCTGTCATTAACATTGGCATGAAGCGTTGGTATTCATTGGCAGCAACCATCACAGCTTTGTAACCAGCAATGTTGGCCTGTGATGACAAAACGTCCAAGCTTTGAGCTCTGGTTGTTCTTGGGGCAGCTTCAAGCGCAAAAGCAGTGATGCCTTTAGCAGCCATGGCAGCGTTATTGGCATTATCAAATGGATCAAGCATGCCCAATAGGACAGCGTTTGATTTCATTTGGGCCAACTCATTGGCATCCGGTGCTCTGACTTTTAGAACGATGTCTGCACCTAATGCATCAGCAGCAGAACCGATACTTGCACCCACTGCTTCATAAGCAGAATCTGGTTGACTACTTGCCACACCAGCATTATTTTGAACTATGACTGTATGACCTTGACTGATGAATTTCTTCACTGTTTCAGGTGTGGCAGCAACGCGCGTTTCATTCGCCCGCGTCTCTAAGGGCACGCCAATGCGCATGGGATTCTCCCTATTATTGTAAAAAGTTTAAGATTACCCTAGTTTTCGGGGTTTTCTGATCAAATTGACCCTCCATTTTATGTTTTTTTGGTCATTTAGTGTTTTATCCTAACTTTACGAGTAGCTTATTTTGACAATACCTATGACCTTCCCTAAGTTTGATACAAGCTTTTTAGAAGCAGCCCCAGTTTTGCCGCCAGCCACGGTGGTGATTGGGATGTCTGGTGGAGTTGATTCATCAGTGGCGGCTTGGATTTTGAAGCAGCAGGGATATCACGTGGTTGGTCTTTTCATGAAGAATTGGGAAGACGATGACAACAGCGAGTTTTGTTCTTCGCGTCAGGATTGGTTAGATGTTGTTTCTGTTGCTGACTTAATTGGTATTGATGTTGAGGCAGTTAACTTTGCTGCTGAGTACAAGGATCGTGTATTTGCAGAATTTTTAAAAGAATACTCAGCAGGTAGAACGCCTAATCCAGATGTTCTGTGTAACGCTGAAATTAAATTCAAAGCTTTTTTAGATCATGCCATCAGTTTGGGAGCGCAAGCTATTGCAACGGGGCATTACGCTAAAACAGCCAGGTGTGATGATGGCGTTCATTTGCTAAAAGCCATTGATGACACCAAAGACCAAAGTTATTTTTTATACCGTTTGACTCAGCAGCAATTGAGCCATGTCATTTTCCCCTTGGGTGGCATTAGGAAATCCATGGTCAGAGAAATCGCTGAAATGATTGGCTTGCCTAATGCTAAGAAAAAAGACTCAACAGGTATTTGTTTTATTGGCGAGCGACCTTTTAGGGATTTCTTGAATCGCTATTTGCCCAATAAACCAGGTCCGATCAAAACAGAAGATGACAAGGTGATTGGCGAGCACATTGGCTTGGCCTTTTATACCTTAGGGCAAAGAAAAGGCATTGGCATGGGCGGCAGCAAGGATGGCAGTGGTGACCCATGGTTCGTGGCTAAAAAAGATATGGCCAGTAATTCTTTATACATTGTTCAAGGGCATGAGCACCCATGGTTGTTAAACCAGGTGTTGCAAGCATCTCAAATAAGTTGGACATTTGATGGTTTGCCTGCAACAAAAAGCTACACCGCAAAAACAAGGTACAGACAATCAGATGCACCTTGCCAGTTAACGCAGGTTTCTGCAGATACCTTCACTCTGGAGTTTGATCAAGCCCAATGGGCTACAACGCCGGGTCAGTCAGCAGTGCTCTATGACGGTGAGCGTTGTTTGGGCGGCGGTATTATCACCAGTTAAAGCGATTTAACCGGCGACACCAGATTAATTATTTTGGTGGCGCCGTATTTGCAAAAGAAGAGCGCGCCATCAACTTTTTATAAAGTCGATTCAAATTCGGATAGGACGCTTGCCATTGAATATTTGGAAATCTAAAAATCAAATAATCCAAAGCACAACCAACTGAAATATCAGCCAGACTCATTTGATTGCCAAAGCACCATTCAGAGTCACCTAAGCCATTTGACATCGCTTTGAGTGATGCGTCCACTTTGAGAAGTTGACGATCTATCCAAGCTTGGCTTTTTTGCTGATCTGGCCTCCATGTTGCTTCTAGTCTTGCAAGAACAGAAGCATCCAAAATACCATCTGCCAAAGCTTCCCATGTTTTAACTGCTGCTCTCTCTTTACCGGATGATGGAATCAGTTTGTTCACGGGGCTTAAAGTGTCCGCATATTCAACAATCACCCGCGAGTCAAACATTGCACCGCCATCATCCATGACCAAGCAAGGGATCTTTCCAAGTGGGTTGGCTTGCATGATGGTGGTGTCTTGGCTCCACACATTCTCTTGAATAAGAGGAACTTCAATTTTCTTTTCGGCAAAAACAATTCTTGCTTTGCGCACGTAGGGGCTGGTGAGTGATCCAATTAATTTCATGACATAAGTATAGCTATTTAGTGTTATCCCCTCAGAAGGACTAAAATCATGTTTTCGATGCTTTTTTAGGAATTAGCTGTGACTACTCAACTATCTACATTAAGTGCTCTATCCCCTTTGGATGGCCGCTATGCCTCAAAAACAGACGGTTTGCGCCCATGGCTATCAGAAGCGGCCTTCATGAAGCAGCGAGTTCAGGTTGAGGTTCACTGGTTAATTGCCCTATCTCAGGCCAAATTACCGGATTTCCCAAGTTTTAGCGCCACTGCTGAAGCTGTTTTATTGAAGTTGGTTGCAGATTTTTCTGATGTCGACGCACAAAGAATCAAAGCCATTGAGGCTGTGACCAATCATGATGTGAAAGCAGTTGAGTATTGGATGAAAGAAAAAGTGGTTGGCCATGCTGAATTAGAAAAAGCCAGCGAGTTTATTCACTTTGCATGTACATCTGAAGACATTAACAACACATCTCATGGTTTGATGTTGAAGGGTGCTCGTCAAGAGGTGATCTTGCCTAAATTGCGTGAGCTTCTGTCAGCGCTGACCAATTTAGCCGTGGTCAATGCGGATGTACCCATGCTGTCTCGCACACATGGACAACCTGCTTCACCAACGACTTTAGGTAAAGAAATGGCGAACGTGGCCATGCGTTTGCAAAGAGCTATTGCCAATATTGAAAAAGTACCCTTGCTTGGCAAAATGAACGGCGCTGTGGGTAATTACAACGCACACTTGTCTGCTTACCCAGATGTGGATTGGGAAAAGTTTTCAAAAGAAGTGGTGGAGAAGCGCTTAGGCTTAGAGTTCAATCCATACACCATTCAGATCGAGCCTCATGACTACATGGCTGAATTGTTTGATGCCATTGCCAGAGCCAATACTATTTTGTTAGACATGAACCGTGACATTTGGGGTTACATCTCTGTTGGTTATTTCAAACAAAAAACCAAAGCAGGTGAAATCGGTTCATCCACCATGCCGCACAAAGTCAATCCAATTGACTTTGAGAATTCAGAAGGCAACTTGGGCATTGCCAACGCACTTCTAAAGCATTTGTCAGAAAAATTACCTGTCTCACGTTGGCAAAGAGATTTAACAGATTCAACTGTTTTGCGTAATCTGGGTACTGCCTTGGGTCACAGTCTTTTGGCCTATGACAGCGCATTAAAAGGTTTGGGTAAATTAGAAACCAATCCTGAGCGCTTGGCAGAAGATTTGAACAATTGCTGGGAAGTCTTGGCTGAGCCTGTGCAAACAGTGATGCGTCGTTTTGGCGTACCGAATCCTTATGAACAGTTAAAAGAACTGACCAGAGGCAAAGGCATCACCCCAGAAGGTTTGAGAAGCTTCATCCAAGGTTTGGCTATTCCTGACGATGCTAAGAAACTTCTTTTGGAAATGACCCCTGCTTCTTATATTGGCAAAGCAACAGAATTAGCCAAGCGTCTGAAAAAATAATGACGGCTGTAGGTAAAGTCCCAATGAGAATCAGTCACCGATTGATGATGGGGCTTTACCAATTTATCTGGTATCTGGCCTTGCCTTTGGCTCTGGCACGTCTGCTTTGGAAAGGCAGATTGCAACAAGGCTACCGCGAGCACATCAATGAGCGTCTAGGCATGTCTTGGCCTATCAATGGAGCGACTCCACGCATTTGGGTGCATGCGGTATCTGTCGGCGAAACAAGAGCAGCGGCGCCACTGATTGAGGCCTTGATTCAGAGTGGTGAAAAAATCTTATTGACCCATATGACGCCTACTGGAAGAGATGCTGGACAACAGTTGTTTGCAGAGCACATGGCTTCTGGCCAATTGGTGCAAAGTTACCTTCCCTATGACATCCATTGGGCAGTTGCTTCGTTTTACCGATACTTCTCAATCAAAGTTGGCTTGATCATGGAGACCGAAGTTTGGCCAAGCTTGATTTTGTCTGCTCGTCAAAAATCTTTGCCAGTGATTCTCATTAATGCCAGATTGTCTGAGCGCAGTGCTCGACGCATCAGTCGGTTTGAAAATTTTGCTCGATTGATTTATCAATCCTTCACTAAAATTTTGGCCCAAACAAATTTGGATGCAAAGCGCTATAACTCTTTGGGTTTAAGTAATGTGATGGTGGCTGGTAATTTGAAATTTGATGTCATCCCCAACCTTGAGCAAATTGAACATGCTCTAAGCCTTAAGAAAAAGCTGACTCAACAAGTTCAGATTGTTTGCGCTGCAAGTACCAGAGATGGTGAGGAGCCCCTGATCATTGAGGCATGGCAAAAACTCCTCAAGACCAATGTAAACCCAAGCAAGCTTTGCTTATTGATTGTGCCAAGACATCCTCAGCGATTTGATGATGTTTTTTCTCAATTGCAATCAAGCTTTTCGAAGGTATCACGTCGGACCAGTATGAATGATCAAGAATTTTCTGAGTCCATCAATCATGGTTCAGTGATACTTGGCGACTCAATGGGGGAGATGAGTTTTTATTACGCCTTATCTGACATCGTGATCATGGGTGGAAGTCTATTACCTTTGGGTGGCCAAAATTTCATTGAGGCATGCGCACTGGGGCGGCCAATTATTCTGGGCGAGCATACCTTTAATTTTCAACAGGCCAGCACAGATGTGATTGACTCCAGGGCCGCCATTCGCATCACCGATGTTGATGATTTGGTGAGGGCCATGGATTTGCTTTTGGCTAATCATCAAGTCAAAGAAGAGATGAGCACCAATGCTCTCGATTTCGCCAATCAACACACGGGCGCCACAAAAAAGATCGTCGCGACTGTTCTGGAAGCCCTTTAGTTCCTAGACTAAATCCCTATTGTTTATAAGGTTTTATGGTTATTACCATTATTTCTATAGAATTCCCCTACAAACATTGGGGAGTAGCCAGCTCATAGACATGAGTCTTTTGTATCGTCAACACGGCGCTAAATCGCCCGGTACATGAGGGGAATGGGTCCTTGGCAAGACCAAAAATTATAAAAAAGGAAATTCTATGGATTTCATGTCCATTGATGCTATTTGGGCTGTTTTGGCCATTATTCTCATCGACTTAGTATTGGCAGGAGACAACGCTTTGGTGATTGGTATGGCTGCGAATAGATTGCCACCACATCTGCGTAAAAAAGCAATTTTCTGGGGCACTTTTGGCGCCATTGCGATTCGTTTCATTTCTGTAGCGATCATCACATACTTGATGTTGATTCCGGGTTTACGTTTGGTTGGCGGTATTGCACTTGTGTGGATTGGTTGGAAATTAGCTTTCCAAGATGATCACGAAGAAGTTAAAGCGGCAGACACTTTCTGGTCAGCCATTACAACCATCGTGATTGCTGATGCTGTCATGGGTGTTGATAACGCCCTAGGTATTGCTGCAGCAGCAAACGGCAATTGGGGCTTCATCATCATGGGTTTATTGATCAGTATCCCAGTGGTTATTTTTGGTTCAAGCATGGTGACCAAGATCTTGGATCGTTGGCCTAATGCTGTTTTTGTTGGTGGCTTTGTTCTTTTTGCCGTATCTGTTCAAATGGTTTTGAAAGAGATATTGTTTGTAGACACGCTAGCAGATGTAGATCCTTGGATCCTTAAACTATCTCCATGGATGTTTGCTATTGCTATGACATTCTTCCAATTCAAGCTTTCTAAGAAAGCCAGCAAAGCTAAAGCGGTAACTATCCAATAAAGGTTACAAACTAACCTTACTGAGTAAGAAAATAAAAAAGCGGGCATGGCCCGCTTTTTTATTTTGAAGAAAATGTATTCAGATAAAAGTATTCATCAATACATGAATGAATATCAGTGTTTAAACCTGGGCACCGAAGTTAGGATCATCAGATTTGGTCGTGCTTGCCCCAGCTTTTGTTTCAGCAGAAACAAGATCTTCACGCTTGATACCAAACCACATGGCCAAGGCTGCAGCAACGAACACTGAAGAGTAAATACCAAATAAGATACCGATGGTCAGTGCCAAAGAGAAGTAATAAAGTGTTGGGCCACCGAAAAGCAACATCGCTACAACCATCATCTGTGTACTGCCATGAGTAATGATCGTTCTGCTAATGGTGCTGGTGATCGCGTTATCGATCACCGCGGTGACTTCCATTTTTCTGTACTTGCGGAAGTTCTCTCTGATACGGTCAAAAATAACCACAGATTCATTCACTGAGTATCCAAGCACAGCGAGAACAGCGGCTAACACTGATAGTGAGAATTCCCACTGGAATAAAGCAAAGAATCCCAAAATGATCACAACGTCGTGAAGGTTGGCCAAAACACCTGCCACCGCAAACTTCCATTCAAAGCGAATGGACAGGTAAATAACGATGCCTAAAATAACAAACAGAAGGGCCAATAAGCCATCAGTTGCCAATTCTTTGCCTACCTGCGGACCGACAAACTCTACGCGTTTTAATGTAACGTCAGAGTTGGATGCCTTGAGGGTCTCAAGCACCTGATTGCTTTGCTGTGAAGATGAGATGGCTTTACCTTCAGCATTTCTTTGCAGCGGTAAGCGAATCAAAACATCTTTTGAGCTACCAAAGTTTTGAACTTGCACATCTTGATAGCCTAGTTTGGTTAAATCTGCTCTGATGGTATTCAAAGGAGCAGTTTGTTGATAGCTGATTTCCATGACTGTGCCACCTGTGAATTCCACAGATAGATGCAAGCCCTTGGTGACCAAGAAAAAGACAGCAGCTAAAAAAGTGATCGCAGAAATCGCATTTAGCACCAAAGCATGGCGCATAAAGGGAATGTCACGGCGGATACGAAAAAATTCCATGGTGTTGATTCCTTTTACTTAGTAGGGCGCCAAATTTCGCCAATAGATAATTTATCAATTTTCCTCTTGCGACCATACCAAAGATTGGCAAGACCTCTTGCGAAAAATACCGCAGAGAACATCGACGTTAAGATGCCTAAACTGTGAACCACTGCGAAGCCTCTGACAGGACCTGAGCCAAATGCCAACAAGGCAATACCGGCAATCAAGGTGGTGATGTTCGAATCAAGAATGGTGCCCCACGCTTTTTCAAAGCCGGTTGCAATGGCAGCTTGTGGTGTCGCGCCTGCGCGTAACTCCTCGCGAATACGCTCATTGATCAAAACGTTAGAGTCAATCGCCATACCCAAAGCCAGAGCCATCGCTGCGATACCTGGAAGGGTCAGAGTTGCCTGTAGCATTGAAAGAAGTGCCACCAATAAGAATAGATTGACGGACAAAGCTAGAACTGAGAAAACCCCGAATAGCAGGTAATAGCCGATCATGAATACTGCAATGGCAATGAATCCATAAATCACTGAA
>CALMBU010000016.1 GCA_937863045.1 uncultured Polynucleobacter sp.
GTCTACAAATGCTCTCTCGTAAACGTAATCACCCAATCTCCCCGAGCTTGGAGATACATTGAATCCTTTGGCATCGAGCATTTCTGAAATTTCTTTGAGCATCGCTGGGCTGCCACAAATCATGCCGCGATCATTCGCTGGATCTAAAGGAGGTAAACCAATGTCTTTGAACAACTGACCGTTTTCAATCGCAGTGGTGAGGCGCCCTGTGTGCTTGAATGCTTCTCTTGTCACTGTTGGGTAGTAGATTAATTTTTCACGAACCATCTCACCCAAGAACTCATCATTGGGCAATTCATTTTTAATGTAATCCTCATAAGCCAATTCACTGACCAAACGCACACCGTGAATCAACACAACTTTTTCAAAACGTTCATAAGTGTCTGGATCACGGATGATGCTCATGAATGGCGCTAGACCTGTGCCTGTGCTGAACAGGTAAAGATTCTTACCAGGATTCAAATCGTCGATCACCAAAGTGCCAACCGATTTTTCGCTGACCAAAATAGGATCGCCCACTTTGATGTTTTGTAGACGTGAAGTTAATGGGCCGTTTTCAACTTTGATACTTAAGAACTCAAGGTGCTCTTCGTAATTTGCACTGGCCACGCTGTAGGCGCGCACCAAAGGCTTGCCCTCAACTTCCAAGCCAATCATCAAGAAATGGCCATTGCGAAAGCGCAAGCTTTTGTTTCGAGTGGTTGTGAAGCTGAATAAGGTGTCGTTCCAATGCTTCACGCTCAGAACTGTTTCGGTGTTGTAACTGGCCATGGTTTTTGCTGTTTTTCTGCTCTAGGTTTCTTAAGATTCACGTAACCTGGCATTTTAAACGCTTCAGCGCTTCTTCATCGCTTCTTCACCGTTTCTTATCTGATTTGAGCCAGTGATTTGCCTTTATGTTTCAGAGACTGGCCTGCCAAGCTGCTATACCTGCCTTGGCCACCTCGGCATCTTGATTGGATTTAACACCAGACACCCCAATGGCCCCAATTGTTTGACCATCATGGACGATGTTCACGCCACCTTCAAGCATGCCTTGTAAAACAGGCACAGATAAATAGGCAATGCGCCCACCATTGATCATGTCTTCGTAGGCTTTGCTCTCTTTGCGGCCCAAGGCTGATGATCTGGCTTTTTCTTGGGCAATTGAAGCTGAGACAGCAGGACAGTCATCTCTTCGGGTGAAACCTAAAAGATGACCGCCATCATCAACAACAGCAATGGAAACAGCGAATTGATTTTTTTCTGCAAAATCATTCGCTGCCTGTAACAACACATCAACGTCTGCTTTGGTGAGGTATGGTTTTTGTTTCATGTCTCCTCCATCCCCAATCTTTTAAAGCAATAAGTCTTGTGCCGCCACAACTCCACTGCCTTTTAACTTGATACCAAATGCTTTCATGCCCATTTCACAACCGCTCAAGGCGCCTAACAAGGCCAATTCGTTACAGTCACCCAAGTGTCCGATACGGAACATCTTGCCTTTGACTTTGCCAAGACCCGTGCCCAATGAAAGGTTGTATCTTTCATGAATCAATTTTCTTAACTTGTCAGCATCAACACCTTCAGGTGTGACCACACCCGTCAATACTGGTGAATAAACAGCTGGATCTTTACATTGAACTTCCAAGCCCCATGCCTCAACAGCTGCACGGCATGCTTTGGCCAAACGCTGATGGCGTGCAAATACATTATCAAGACCTTCAGTCAAAATCATGTCCAAGGCTTCATGCAAACCGTACAACAAGTTGGTTGATGGTGTGGTTGGCCAATAGCCAGTTTTATTGGATTCTAGGATCTCGTCCCATGCCCAAAATGCTTTTGGCAAATTAGCTGTTTTGTTAGCTTCTAATGCTTTAGGTGACAAGGCATTGAATCCCAAACCTGGTGGCAACATCAAACCTTTTTGTGAGCCACTCACTGTCACATCAACGCCCCACTCATCATGGCGGTAATCAGCCGATGCCAAGCCTGAAATCGTATCAACCATCAACAAGGCAGGATGCTTGGCTGCATCCATGGCTTTTCTAACAGCTGCAATGTTTGATGTCACGCCTGTGGATGTTTCGTTATGAACTACACACACAGCTTTGATTTGGTGTGATGTATCTGCCTTCAAACGCTCTTCAATTGCGGCTGCATCAACACCATAGCGCCAACCTTCAGCACCTGGCTTACCTAAGAATTCTGTTTTGATGCCCAAGCGATCAGCCAGCTTTTGCCACAAAGTCGCGAACTGACCAGTTTCATACATCAATACATGGTCACCAGCAGACAAAGTATTGACCAAAGCGGCTTCCCAAGCACCGGTTCCAGATGATGGGTAAATGATCACAGGATGCTTGGTCTTGAAAATCTTCTGCATGTCAGCCAATAACTTCAGGCCTAACTGACCAAACTCAGGACCACGATGGTCGATGGTTTGGAAACTGATCGCTCTTAAAACACGTGCCGGCGCAGGACTTGGGCCTGGAATGTGCAAAAAGTGGCGTCCAGATGAATGATTATCAAGTTTTAGCATGTTTGGTCTCACTCGGTTTTATTGTTAGTCGTAACGAAAGTGTAAGTCATTTTTTGAGAAATTGCATTTTTGTATGCAAAAAATATAGGCTATGACTTTCCCTATAGTGGTAAATACTAGGCAAATAATAGGTTTTTGGCACTTCTTTTTAAAATCCCTATCGGTTATATTAAATGTGTATACAAAAATAGGTTTTATTGATGGCGTCCATTATTCAGTTAAATTCGCAAAATTTGCACGAAATCACCTTCCAAAAACTGCGCAGCTTATTGGTTGAGGGTGCGATTGCCCCTGGCAGCAAATTGAATGAGCGTGAATTGGCCGAGCAACTGAACGTGTCACGCACCCCCATTCGCGAAGCGATCAGACGTTTAGCGGCCGATGGTTTGGTTGAATTGATCGCCAATCGTGGCGCGATTGCAGTTCAATTAAGCAAAGAAGATGTGATCAACACCTTTGATGTGATTGCCAATCTCGAGGGTTTCTCTGGAGAGTTGGCGGCTCAAAACATCAGCGATGCCGCCCTATCTGAATTAGAAGCGATGCATTATGAAATGATGGCTTCTTATGCCAGGCGCGACTTGTCGAGTTATTACAAAGTCAATTTAAAAATACACAATGCCATCAATCAGGCAGCAGCCAACCCAGTCTTGAGTCAACTCTTTGTTCAAGTCAATGCTCGCATTGAAGCTTTGCGCTTCCGCTCAAACCAAGATGAAGTCAAATGGGAAAAAGCTGTGGGCGAGCATCAAGAGATGATTGATGCACTCAAAGCTCGGGATGGTGCGCGCATGCGACGAGTCATGATGAATCACGTGATGAATAAACGTGATGTGGTGATTCAGTTGATGGATTCAGAAAACTTATCTCACTCAGTCAAAGCATGAGCATCAAAGCATGAACAAGCCACTCGCCTATCAAGAAGTCATGATTGACACCCAATTCTTAGCCAAACGGCTAGAAACCGAAACATCTGGTGAGGTGATGACGGATGTCGCCAGTCGTGGGCGATATGCCACCGATGCCTCGATTTACCAAACCATGCCAGTGGCAGTCTATGTTCCAAAAACTGCAGAAGACATTGTTGCCGCCATACAAATAGCCGCTGATCTTGGCGTACCTGTATTGCCACGTGGTGGTGGTACTAGCCAATGTGGACAAACAACAGGTCCTGCATTGGTGATTGATAACACCAAATATTTCAGAAATATTTTAGATATCAATCTTGAGCAAGGTTATGTGGATGTTCAGCCAGGCATTGTGCTTGACCACTTGAACGCTGCTTTGAAAAAACACCAACTTTGGTATCCAGTTGATGTATCGACTGCGGCACAAGCAACCATTGGTGGTATGGCAGGAAACAACTCTTGCGGCAGTCGATCCATTGCGTATGGCAACATGGTTCACAACGTCTTGGGCGTTGATGCTTGGTTGGCTGATGGTCAAGAAGCCTCATTTGGCTTGATGAAAAATGCCACAGGCAAAGCTTTGGAACTGGGTCAATTTGTGCAATCACTGGCCCATCAGCATCAAGCAGAAATTGAAGCAAAGTGGCCCAAAGTGATGCGAAGGGTTGCCGGTTACAACTTAGATATTTTTAACAATCAAAGTGAGCGCCCTTACACACAAGACGGTCAAGTGAACTTGGCACATTTACTGGTTGGCAGTGAAGGCAGCTTGGCTTATTACAAACAATTGCGCCTCGCACTATCTCCATTACCCAAGCACAAGACCTTGGGTGTGGTGAACTTCACCAGCTTCTATGAAGCCATGGACAGCGCACAGCACATTGTTAAATTAAAGCCATCTGCTGTTGAACTCGTCGATCGCACCATGATTGATTTATCACGCAGCAACCCTGCATTTAAATCAGTGATCGAAACTGCTTTGATTGATGTGGCAGGTAAAACACCTGAAGCCATTTTATTGGTGGAGTTCTCGGGTGAAGAGTTGGCCCCGCTTGAGAAAAAAGTAAAAGACTTGGTCAGCTTGATGGCTGACTTAGGCCACCCTGGTTGCGTGGTGGAAATGATTCATGCGGAGTCTCAAAAGAATTTATGGGAAGTTCGTAAAGCTGGTCTGAACATCATGATGAGCTTAAAAGGCGATGGTAAGCCAGTGAGCTTCATTGAAGACTGCGCCGTTCCTTTGGAGAGCTTGGCTGA
>CALMBU010000017.1 GCA_937863045.1 uncultured Polynucleobacter sp.
GCAAGAATGAGAATGTGTTGGCAAGTTCTACGCCGCGCAACATGCCGCACTTACCGCCACCCTTGCCACCGATGCTGTTCTCTCGAAGTGAAACCAATGACTCATCAACAAAAACATCCAAGATGCCGGTATCAGAAAAATCTAACAAAGTCGTGAGTAAAGTCAAACTAGAAGCTGGGTGTTGATCTCTCGCAGCCATCACTGCCAAAGCAGTGGCGGTGATCGTGCCACCCACGCAGAAACCTAAAATATTGATTTGCTTTTGACCGCTGATGTCTTGCACTGTTTCAATGCCATGAACAGCCGCACCGATGTAATCATCCCAAGTGGTATCAGCCATGCTTGGATCTGGATTTTTCCAAGAGATCAAGTAGACAGTGTGGCCTTGCTCAACCAAATAACGCACCATCGAACTCTCAGGCTGCAAATCCAAAATGTAATATTTGTTGATACATGGTGGAATCATCAAGTACGGACGCTCAAATACCTGATCGGTCAGCGGCTTGAATTGCAGAATTTGGAATAACTTGGTTTGATAAACCACGGCGCCCTCGGCGGTCGCGACGTTCTTGCCTACTTCAAAGGCTGATTCATCTGTTTGCGAAACCTTACCTTTGCCCAAATCTTGCAAAGCATTCAAGATGCCTGTGCGCAAAGATTCACCTTGGGTATCAATCAAACGTTGCTGAGCTTCTGGATTGGTTGCTAAGAAGTTAGCAGGCGACATCGCATCAATCATTTGCTCGATACTGAAACGGATTCTTTGGCGTACCTTGGCTTCAGCTTCAACAGCATCGGCTAAGTTCAATAAATGACGAGAGTTCAATAAATAGAAATTGACCGTTGCTTGGTTCCAAGGATTTTGCCAAGCTTCACCTTTGAAACGACGATCATTGATGGGCGTGCCTGTTGGGTTGGCCCAGAGTTCTGATAGGTCTTTGGCGTATTGCTTTTCAATCTCAAGCAGCTTTTCCGCTGGGATCAAAGCCATGTGCTGAGGGGCGAGGCTTGGCCCTGATCCAAAGCCTTGCGTGTTCATCATAGAACTCCCTTAAATAGAATGATTATTTGACCTAGGTCTAATAGCCCTATTCTGAGCGTTTATGCCGAAAATCGTTATAAGAATTAACCCTATCCGAAACTTCGTCCAAGCTTACTAAGGCTCACTAGCTGGGGGTTTTAAGGCGCATCTATCCAAATGAAACTGCCCATGCGACCTGTTTGTTGATCGCGGCGATAAGAGAAGTAATCAGGATTTTGCAGAGTGCACTCTTGGCCGCCCTCAATGTGCTCAATGCCCAAAGCATTTAAACGCAAACAGGCCAAGCCATAAATATCAGCCAGATATTTACCCTTTTCTTGCAATTGTTCAAAGCATGCAGCGCTTGCCGAGTTTTGAGCCATGAAGATGTCTCTTACTTCACTGCCCACTTCAAATGCATGAGGTCCAATTGCAGGGCCTAGGTAGGCAAGGATTCCTGCTTGAGCTTTCTCACCATTGCTTTGCTTAGATCGCATCAGTGCAACTGTTTGTTCAATCACGCCAGCAGCCAAGCCTCGCCATCCAGCGTGCGCTGCGCCAACAACTTTGCCATCCCTGCTGGCCAATAGAACAGGCAAGCAATCGGCTGTCATGATGGCAAGCACTCGTCCAGGGGTAGTTGTGACTGATGCATCAGCACTTGGCACCCCACTCCCACTCCCACTCCCATAGTCATCGGCATCGACCACCTGAGTGCCATGCACTTGATTCAACCAAATGGGTTCATTGGGTAGAAGAGTTTTTAAAGCATCGCGGTTCTTTTGAACCGTCACTGGATCATCACCCACATGCAGGCCAAGGTTCAAACCGTTGAATGGAGGCTGACTAAATCCGCCATGACGATTGGTGATCATGGTTTTGATATTCTCTGGAGCGCCCCATTGAAGGAGTTGAATGGATGATGTCATTGGATGTGTTTCAAGATTGTTTTAGTCGTCCAATTCATCCCACACAGGATGCAAGTCTTTGTCTGTCATGCCCAAGCGCAAGCCTAAATCAAGCATGTCCTCCGGTATAGGGGCCTGCCAGACGATGTCTTCTTTGGTGCTCGGATGTTTGATCCCCAGAACTGTGGCGTGCAATGCTTGTCCTGGTCTTGAAAACATCAACTGACTGGCATCTGCTGGCACCTTCTTTTTATAAACTGGATCTCCCACCAAAGGATTGCCCAGAGATTCCAAATGCACTCTGATTTGATGAGTTCTGCCCGTTTCTAAACGGCACATCACCAAAGATACTTTGGTTTTGCCAAATTCTTGAG
>CALMBU010000018.1 GCA_937863045.1 uncultured Polynucleobacter sp.
CTGTCTCGTGGGCTCGGAGATGTGTATAAGAGACAGCATGAATGCATAGTTCATGCTGACGAAGAAGTTTCGTCCTGGCGAGGTGTGATAATCGCTTGCAGCTGTCGCGCCAGTTTGAGTTAAACCGGATGATGAGATGTTGGCCCAATCAATGTACTTTTTATCAAAGAGATTGTTGATGCCTGCATAGAAATTGAGCTGTTTGTTGGCCTTGTATTGGCCACGTGCATTGATGACGGTGTATGAGCTTGGTGCATAGGTATTGGCAGTTGCGCCAGCGATGTCTTCTTGTTTTTTTGCTGCCACATGTTTGATCGTGGTGGCCCCACCCCAAGTTCCTTGGTGATAGTCAGCTGAAAGAATGACTCTTTCAGGTTGCACAGTGTTGATTGCTTGACTAACCCCCGCAAGAGTTGTTTCTGAACCGCTTGATCGAACATACCCGGCCTTGAATAACCAATGAGGATCATGACGGTATTCAAGTCTTAAATCGATGCCCTGAATACTGGCCTTGGGTGCATTCTGAAATTGATAGCACTGAGGCAGACCACAGGTGGCCATGCCACTTTGACTGGTTCTAGAGTTATAGGTGTATTGGCTGATGAAATCATCATAAGAGTTATCAAAGTAACTGATGGCGTATTTGAAATTCTGCAGCGATCCTTTGATGCCCACCTCTTTCGCAAGGACTCTCTCGGGGTTGAGGTTTGGATTTGGAATATACGCATAGCCATGAGCTTGATTGGTGAATGACGCAGATATTTCCTCTGCAGCAGGCGCTCTGAATCCTTTACCAATGTTCATGAATGGCATGACTGCTTGCTCTTGAGTCCAAATAGCCCCCAATGAAGGTGACCAGGCTTGGTCATTCTTATTGATGGCTGAAGAACTGATGCTCCAACGGTCAAAGCGTATCGCAGGAATGAGATTGAGGTGGCCGATGCTCAAGTCATCCTGGACATAGACACCCACCATGTCTTGCTTGGTTTTGGGTATATAGCTTTCTGGGGTGTTCACGTCACCACTTCTGTTGAGCTCTTGCTTGACCCAGGACTCTGATAGATCTAGACCATATTTGAACTGATGGGCGATCTTGCTATCGGCAGCATTGCCTTGGGAGAGGCTTTTAGATCCTTGCAAGTTAAAGCCATAAGCATCATTCATGACTTTGTTATCGCGGCTTCTGTTGTAGGTGCTTGGCAAATAGCGACTGGTTTGAGATGTGCCCGTTTGCCATACTGCTTGATGGGCATTGGTTTGCTGGTACCAAAGCTTGCTGTCAATCACATCTGCCAATGGGCTATCTAAATGGTATTGATGATCAATGGACAATCTTGTTCTATCGATGTGGTCTTGCCCTATATCGCTGTGAATACCGGCACCAATGGCATTGAGATTATTGGTATCGATTCTTTTTTTAGAATCTTCCAAGGTGAATTTAAGTTCATCACCACCACTCAACTCTTTGATGTATTTAGCCAATACATAGGTGTTGTGGGTATCCATGGGGTTGGCTTTGGTTCTGCTAGCACCAGAACCATCATCCTCACCTTGGGTTTTTGTCTCATGACCTAGGCTCAATGAACCCAAGATCACTGCAGACCAATCATCACCTTGTTGCGCATGAGTCAGCACCCCTTTGGATGTTTGTGATGCATCGAAATAAGATGCAGCAACTGAAGTTGCCGAATTTTTAGAATTTGAATGATTGCTTTCTTGGGCTCGAAGCATGTCCTGAGGATCAATGGTGTTGAAGAGTACTGTGCCAGCCACACCATCACTGCCATAGAGTGCTGATGAGGCACCGCGCAAGACTTGTACACTGCTCACGCCATCCACATCCAGATAATCACCACGAGCAGCTGAGTGACTACCAAAGCCAAAGGAGTACGGCAATTTGATGCCATCGACCATGAGGTTGAGTCGATTGCCTTCCAAGCCCCTGATGTTGATACTTTCATTAGAACCTTTGCGATTACTCGCTCCACTCACACTGTTACCAGTGCGAATGGTTTGTTTGACATCCACGTCCAGCTCTTCAGAAAATAAATCTTTGATATTTTTAACACCACGACGATCGATATCATCTTTGGTGATTGTTGAAATGGTGGCGGGTGTTTCTAAATTTGATTTCTCACCCCGGGTGGCCAACACATTGACCGTGCCCAAGCTTCCCATTTGTGAGTTTGTTCGCGCTGTATTTAATGGCTGAGCACTTGTTTGATGAGCATAAAGACTGCACAGCAAAGCAGCAAAAGTAGCAACCCTAGAAACAGGTTTGCACGCGGATGAATTTTGAGATTGATGACGGAAGCATTTTTTTAGCAACATGAGATAGCCCTTGTAAGTGATTTTTAGCTAATTAATTAGCTGTTACTTAGCTGGCTATATCAAGAGATTTGCTTGCTACTTCGAATAAGAACTATATCACAAATGATAATCATTCCTATTAATAAACTACAAACTGAAGGGTTTTACGGGCTTGTTGCTACTTCTATCAATTAGAACGCTTTGAATTTGAATTGCACTGAAAGAGATCCTGCAACTTTGTCTGGAATCGATGGGACCATCAGTAAATTGACGCCAAACAAATCGCCCTCATACGTTAAGGCTGGGATGATGGCAGGAAACCAGCCACCATCATTGGTTTTGGAGTAGCCATTAAAGACCCCTGCCACCGCCCCCAGTTTGAATACACCCACCTGAATCGGCTGCCAATAAGCGCCGATGTAATTGCTCGATTCATGATAGCTGTTGCGGTAAGTACCCAAGGTGACGGATGCTATCGAGGAATAACGATACTCAGCACCAAAACCAACGTTGCGAGAATTAAAGCTTCTCTCACGCTCAAAGTGATAAGAAAGCATTCCTGGATTGAGCCAAAGCTCACTTTTAGTTTCATGTTTAGCGATAC
This sequence comes from uncultured Polynucleobacter sp., assembly GCA_937863045.1. Classification (GTDB taxonomy): domain Bacteria; phylum Pseudomonadota; class Gammaproteobacteria; order Burkholderiales; family Burkholderiaceae; genus Polynucleobacter. The sequence goes on from CALMBU010000018.1 coordinate 2,915, forward strand.
TGAATAAATCGCTGGCGCATGTCTTTGCTGGCGCACCAAGACCAAGGATGCTAAAAGACGCGGCAATAACCATCGATTTGAGGCATTTGATCATTTCTTGATAATGCCATAAAAGAAAATATGAAAAAAAGCCCAGCGATCGAATGATCACTGGGCTTTTTCTTGAAGATACTTAGGTCAGATAAGTTTTGATCCTTTTAAATCTGACCCAAGGTCGCTTGCTTCTTAGTTACTATCCTTCGAACTGTCCGCGTCTTTTCCACCGAAAGGGAAAGAAGTGCTAGAAGCGCCAGCTTTCGCAGGGATTCTTAACGATAGAACCATGGTGATAGCCAAAGTTAGAACCGTGAAGCCCAATGACCAGGCGATAGGAATCTTGTAGATATCAATCAGCATCATCTTCATACCAATGAATACCAAGATGATGGCCAAGCCATAGGACAACAAGTGGAAGCGTTCATGCATGCTGGCCAACACAAAGTACATGGCACGCAAACCAAGGATCGCAAACACGTTGGAGGTCAAAACAATGAAGGGATCAGTGGTGATCGCAAAAATAGCTGGAATTGAATCCACCGCAAAAACCACGTCCACGATACCAATCAACATGATCACCACAAATAATGGGGTGGCCATCTTAACGCCATTGTGCACAGTGAAGAATTTCTCGCCATCAAAGTTTGGAGAGATTTTCATGCGACGCTTGATCCAATTCAAGGCTGGGTTGTTATCAAGATCTGGCTCTTGACCAGCAGCCCACCACATTTTGATACCTGTGAATAGCAAGAAGGCACCGAAGACGTACATGACCCAATGGAACTGAGTGATCAACCATGCGCCGATCAAGATCATGATGGCACGTAAGACCAAGGCACCCAAGATACCAATCATCAATACACGCTTTTGGAACTCTGCAGGCACAGCAAAGTAAGTGAAGAGCATCAAGAAGACAAAGATATTGTCAACCGCGAGTGCTTTCTCAACCAGGTAACCTGTGATGAATTCCAAGGCTTTGGCATCAGCGAGTTCTTTGGTCGCAGGATCTTGTCCTGTGCCGCCCAAGTACCACCATAACCAACCAACGAACACAAAAGATACTGCCACCCAAATCAGCGACCAGATGGTGGCTTCTTTGATACTGACAGCGTGAGAGCCTTGACGGCTTAAAGCGAAGAAGTCAACAAGCAGCGCAACAACAACAAATGCTGCAAAAAGTGACCACAACATGGGGGTACCGATGGATATCATCGTTCATAACCTCTCAACCCAAATCGGCACAATTCGGGCACAAATTAAATTAGGGATCTCTGTTAGTCTTGCCGCTCGGAAATCAAACCACCGAGTTAAGGCACCGAACGCAGACGTTTGCCACTTCATCTGTGTCGTAATGACGGCACCAAAATACAAAGTTTGTGTACTAGGACACTAAAGCATTTGTATCAGCTACTCCCCTTGAGAGAAGCCCACACTGTAATTGAATATT
>CALMBU010000019.1 GCA_937863045.1 uncultured Polynucleobacter sp.
CTGTGGCCGGTATTGGCATCAGTGCTGACTGGCTGGTCACGGAAGGCCCCAGAATTAGCCCAGAGTGGCTAACAAACGTGTAAAATCACACTTTTGCTACTTAACGCACCCCTTGTGGTGCGATTTTTACGATTTTTAACTCATGGCTCTAATAGTTCATAAATATGGTGGCACGTCGATGGGCTCAGTTGAGCGCATTCAAAACGTGGCCAAACGAGTTGCCAAATGGATGAAGGCAGGCCATCAAGTGGTCGTCGTTCCTTCAGCCATGTCTGGTGAAACAAATCGTCTGTTGGGTTTGGCTAAAGAGATCAACCCAAATCCAGATCCACGCGAGTTAGATCAAATTGCCTCAACAGGCGAGCAAGTCAGTTCTGGTTTATTGGCTTTAGCACTTCAAGCTCAAGGCGTTGGCGCTGTGAGCTATGCAGGTTGGCAAGTTGTGATCAAGACGGACTCTTCATACACCAAAGCTCGTATTCAGGGCATTGATGGCGACAAAGTTTTGGCGGACCTCAAAGCTGGTAAAGCAGTGGTCATCACTGGTTTCCAGGGCGTGGATGAAATTGGCAACATCACAACCTTGGGTCGTGGTGGTTCTGATACTTCTGCTGTGGCTGTGGCTGCTGCCTTGAATGCTGATGAATGTTTGATCTACACCGATGTGGATGGTGTTTACACCACAGACCCACGTGTGTGTGAAGATGCACGACGCTTAGACAAAATCACTTTTGAAGAAATGCTAGAAATGGCTAGCTTGGGTTCAAAAGTATTACAAATTCGTTCAGTAGAATTTGCTGGTAAATACCGTGTTAAAACACGCGTACTCTCATCATTAACTGATCCATTGATGTCGCTTGAGCAAGAAATGAACTCAGGCACTTTGATTACTTTCGAGGAAGAAGAAACCATGGAAGCTGCTGTTATTTCGGGTATTGCTTTCGCCCGTGACGAAGCAAAAATCACCGTATTAGGTGTGCCTGATAAACCAGGTATCGCATATCAAATCTTGGGCCCGATCGCGGACGCCAATATTGATGTGGACATGATCATTCAAAACCAATCTGTGGATGGTAAGACTGACTTCACTTTCACAGTGCCACGTGCTGACTATCAAAAAGCCCTTGATCTTTTGAAGAGCAAAGTTCAAGGACACATTCAGGCCAAAGAAATTTTGGGTGATCCAAAAGTATCCAAGGTGTCTGTGGTGGGTGTGGGCATGCGTTCACACGTGGGCATCGCCAGCAAAATGTTCCGCACTCTGTCAGAAGAGGGCATCAACATTCAGATGATTTCCACCAGTGAAATCAAGATTTCTGTCTTGATTGATGAGAAATACATGGAATTAGCAGTACGTGCTTTGCATAAAGCATTCGAGTTAGACCAAAAGTAATTTAAAATCATCGTCTTCACTGATTTAATTCAGTGAAGTGATACGGAGACGTGGCCGAGTGGTCGAAGGCACTCCCCTGCTAAGGGAGCATCTGGGCAAAACCTGGATCGGAAGTTCGAATCTTCTCGTCTCCGCCAATATCAAAGACACAAAGGGCTGAAAAGCCCTTTTTCTTTTTCCAGCTCAAATTACTCTTAGTAATCAATATCTTTCACTTCAAATCAGCAGTTCTCCACTGTGAATCTTTGCTAGAGCAAGCCCTGGAGCATATCTTTAATCATTTAATGGTGGGAGAATGAATTCACCAATACTCCATTGGTCATCGTTTAAAAAGGAATCATCATGAAAAGAATTTCTTTATTAATAGGTTTTGCGGCAATTATTCCATTAGCGGGATGTCACTCGATGCACTACGGCAGTGGGCAAACGGCATCAGCAACTTTAGAATCGCGATCGGGGTCTAACACGAAAGGCACAGTTAACTTTGTGTCACAAGGTCATCACATTCTTGTCACTGGAAATATCTCAGGCTTAAGACCGAATGCAGAGCACGGTTTTCATGTTCATGAAAAAGGTGATTGTTCTGCTCCGGATGCTACCAGTGCAGGTGGCCACTTTAATCCAGATGGAAAAGCCCACGGCATGCCGGGAAGTGGATCACATCACTCCGGAGATATGCCGAACATCAAATCTGATGGAAACGGAAACGCAGTGTATTCAGCAAGAATCAGCGGCTTAGCTGTTGATGCTGGCAAAAATGGCATTGTTGGAAAATCTGTTGTGATACACCGTGACCCTGATGACTACAAGTCTCAGCCAGCGGGTAACTCTGGACCAAGAATTGCCTGTGGTCTGATCAAGTAAGCAAGATGATGCGCCAGTTTTCACTGGCGCATCCATAAAAAAATCATCAAGCTCTCGCTAGTTAAAGAGACCGCACAAAAACCTCAGCAAGCCAAATGTAAACTGGTATTCCAATGATGATGTTGATTGGGAAAGTAATGCCTATTGAAAGCCCAAAGTAAAGCGAAGGATTGGCTTCCGGTATGGCGTACCTCAATACAGCTGGAACCACAATGTATGAAGCGCTTGCCGAAAGAACCATCAATAAAATTGTGTCAGCCAAAGTAATGTTAAAAAGTAAGCACAAGGTCAGTGCTATGCATGCGTGAACCAATGGACTGATCGCTGCATAAGCAAGGAGAATCACTGAATTTGACTTTGCCTCTTTGAAGTTTTTTGCAACCATCAAACCCATATCAAGTAAGAAAAATGCCAACATGCCCTTGAATAGATCGCCAGAAAATGGTTGCATCACTATTTTTCCTGCCTCACCACTCAGAAAGCCAACAGCCATTGAGCCTAGCAGTAACAGGTGAGCGCCATCCGTGAATGATTCATGAAGTATGTTTTTAACGCTAGGGCCAGATGTGTTTGCCGAGTTTTGTTGATGCCTCAGCATACTCGCCAAAAGAACCGCCATGATGATGGCTGGAGACTCCATGATCACCAATGCAATGGCCATGTAAGCATTGGGATTTAACTGGTTTTGCTCCATGTACTGAATTGCAGTAACGAAAGTGACCGCGCTCACTGAGCCATATGAAGCAGCGATTGCAGCTGCATCAAATTTTGAGATCCTATTTTTTAAAAACCAATAACCTATTGCAGGAACTAGAAAGGACATGACGAGGGCGATGAACATGCTGAGCATCAATTCATGGCTCAAACCAGTTTTTGCTAGAGCAAAGCCACCCTTTAATCCAAGAGCCATTAAGAGATACAAGGACAAGAATTTAACGGTAGAGCGGGGTATCTCAAGATTTGATTTAATAAATCCTGCAAAGCAACCAAAGACAAAAAACAAGATTGCTGGGTCTAGTAGATTTTGCATATCACCTCCTGTGTTTTGGAAATCATATGCAGAGATATTTCATAAGTAAAATTGATATTTATATAGTTATATAT
>CALMBU010000020.1 GCA_937863045.1 uncultured Polynucleobacter sp.
ATGATCATGATTCTTGCCGTGATGTCATTGGTGATTGGTAACTTGACTGCGATTGCACAAACCAACCTCAAGAGAATGTTGGCATATTCAACAATTGCTCACATGGGCTTTATGATTCTTGGCATGTTGTCTATTTTTGATGAACATGCTTACAGCGCTGCCTTGTTCTATGCAGTGACCTATGTATTAACCACTTTGGGGTCTTTTGGTTTATTGATGATGTTGTCTCGCAAAGGTTATGAATGCGAAACATTGGATGACCTCAAGGGTTTGAACCGTCGTCATCCATGGATGGCATTCATTGGCTTGATCTTGATGTTCTCCTTGGCAGGTATTCCTCCAACCGTAGGCTTTGCGGCAAAGTTATCAATCCTTGAGGCTTTGGTTGATAGCGAGCATTTGTATTTGGCAATCATCGCGGTGATGGCTTCCTTGGTGGGCGCATTCTATTACTTGCGTGTTGTTAAATGCATGTACTTTGATGAGCCAATTCAGACAGCTCCGATTGAGGGTGGCCTGGTTCTTAAAACAGTCTTTACCTTGAATGGCCTATTTGTTCTGTTGTGTGGTATCTTCCCAGCAACATTGATGGCACTTTGTTTAAGTGCCATGTCAACCACCTTACTGAGTTAATCATGGCACCTTCTGGCTTGAGCGTTGAATCTTGGATCTTGATTTTGGTGGCCTTGGTGGCTGCCAATGCCGCTTATGTCAGCCCCAAGTTTTTATTCTTTAAAACACTCGACAATAAACATGTTGGCTGGTGTTTCTTGGAGATGCTTTTTTGGTTCTCCTTGGTTGGACTGTTGGGGTACAGCCTAGAAAGCATGATTGGTAATGTATTTCCAAAGCGTTGGGAATTCTTCACGGTGGCTTTATGTTTATTCTTTGTGGCCGCCTTCCCAGGCTTCACATGGCGTTTTCTGATGAAGCATCGCAATGATCCGCGCGGCTAAGTTTCTCTTAGCCCCTTGCTTTCATGAGCTCGCCTGAATCAAATCCCAAGCTAGAAAAAAGTTTCTCCGATTTACCCAAATCTGATGATCACTTGCGTGAACATCCAACATCTTCTGAAGATGTTTACTCTGGAAAATTCCTGCACCTAAAAAAAGACATGGTTCGTTTGCCAGATGGCAATACGACCTACCGTGAGTATTTGATTCATCCTGGGGCGGTTGCCATCATGCCCGTCTTGAGTGATGGCCGTATCTTGCTTGAGCGACAGTTCCGCTACCCTGTGGATGCCGCCATGATTGAGATCCCTGCGGGTAAGTTAGAGTTGGGAGAAGACCCGTTATTGTGTGCCCAGCGTGAACTCTTAGAAGAGACGGGTTATTCAGCCAAGTCTTGGGAATTTCTTGGCAGAATCCATCCGGTGATTTCTTATTCAACTGAAATCATCGATATTTACCTCGCCAAAGACTTGACCATGGGCGATCGTTCCTTGGACGAGGGTGAGTTTTTGGATGTCTTTGCCGCCACCCTGGATGAAATGCATGAGTGGATTGCGGAAGGCAAGATCACAGACGTTAAGACCATCATTTCTGTTTACCACCTTGAGCGTCAACTTCAAGGCAAAGGGAAGACCTAAAGATTAGGTAATGCGACCTGATAGGCTATTACTTTGATTTAGCAATAAAACTGGCTTTATCAATATCAGTTATCCAGACAATGCCATCCCCAATTTGCCCTGTTTGGCAAACATAGATGATCGCATCCATTAATTGATCGGCCACCTCATCAGGGCAAACAATTTCAATCCTGATTTTTTGGGTGTAGTCAGTCAATTCATCTTTGATATTGGCCTTACTCACTTTATCTGGGGCTGAGCAACCCTCAGCCTTGGAAATGGTCATCCCTGGAAATCCAGGGGTTTCCATGAGCTTGTTGCGCAGCAGTGCGAGTTTATTTGGTCGAATAATTGCTTTTAACTCTTTCATGCTTCAACTTCCTTCTCTTCAAATCTGCCGTACAAGACTGGTAAAACTAACAAGGTCAATGATGTGGATGTGATCAATCCAGAAATCACCACAATCGCCAAAGGTTTGGTCACTTCTGAGCCTGGACCGCTGGATATTAACATTGGAACCAAAGCTAACATCGCCACGCAGGCTGTCATCATCACAGGTCTGAAGCGGTGTGAGCAGCCTTCAATCAATGCCTCTCGCAGGTCTCTACCGTCTTCACGCAATTGCTTGATGAAGGATACCAAGACCACGCCATTGAGTACCGCAATACCCCACAGATTGATGAACCCAACTGCTGCCGGTACCGATAGGTACTCACCAGTGATCAAGAGGCCGAAAACGCCACCAATCGAAGCAAAAGGTAAGACCAAGATGATCAGGGCTGCTAACTTCACTGATTTGAACAGCATGAAGAGCAAGAAGAATATGGCCAAAATGGTCAATGGAATGATGATCATCAAGCGAGCCATGGCGCGTTGCATATTCTCAAACTGACCACCCCAATCAAGGGTGTAGCCATTTGGAAGTGGTACTTCGCGAGCAATCTTTTCTTGGGCTTCTTTCACAAAGCCACCCAAGTCACGACCACTCACGTTCACACCAATCACCAAACGACGTTTGCCGGATTCTCTGGAGATTTGAGCTGGGCCGTCAATAATGCTGATTTCAGCAAGATCTCGCATCAAGACAAGCGCACCATTAGGAGACGTCAATGTGATCTTTTCAATTTCACTGACATTTTCTCGGAATTGAACTGGGTAGCGAAGCACCAATGGGAATCTTCTTTCTCCTTCAAAAACCAAGCTGGCTTCTTTGCCGCCAATTGCTGTTTCAATCACATCATTCACGTCGGACACGTTGATGCCATAACGAGCGATCGCATCGCGGTTGATTTTGATGTTCAGATAGTTTTGGCCTGATACCTGCTCAATTCTGAGGTCGGTACTGCCAGAAGTATTTGAGAGGATCAAGCCAATTTGACCGCCTATTTTTTTCAACTGCTCCAGGTCATCACCAAAGATCTTGACCGCTACTTGTGATCTAACCCCTGAGACCATCTCATCCACGCGGGCAGCAATCGGCTGAGAGATTGCCAATTCAATACCAGGCAAAGTCCTTAACTTATTACGAATCTCATTGGCGATTTCTTCTTGACTCAAATCTCGGTCGCCTTGAGGTTTGAGTGTCACGATTGGGTCGGATTCATTGGGCTGACCAGGGTCTGCAGGTGATTCACCGCGACCTAGTTTTGAAACTACTTTCTCAACCCCGTCGATGGTCATGATTCTTTTCATGGCTTCAAACTCTAACTTGATTGATTCCTCAAGAGAGATATTGGGGGCACGGACAATCACTGGGGTGATTGAGCCTTCTTGCATCACCGGAATGAATGACTTACCCAATAAAACGAAGCCAAACAGACTCACCCCAAGAGCAATCATGGCCCTCTTAACGACCAGGCTTGGATTTTCCAAGCACCAGTGCAACCATTTCATGTAAGGCGTTTTTAACTTGCTGACAAATTTTGTGTCATGGTCAGCGCCACCTTTTAACAGGTAGGAACACATCACCGGTGATAGGGTGAATGAAAGTATGAGTGAGATTGTCAGAGCAATCGCAATGGTCATTGCGAGCGGTCCAAACATCTTGCCCTCCATGCCCTCAAGACCTAAGAGGGGCATGAACACCAAAATAATGATGCCAACACCAAATAACACGGGAGTGCCAACTTCAGTAGCGGCTTCTAGAACAATACGATTCTTGGATTCACCACTTTTCAGTCGTTCACCGAGTTTGGCAAAAGTGTTCTCAACCACCACCACCGAACCGTCGACCATGATGCCGATCGCGATCGCCAGACCTCCCAGGGACATCAGATTGGCAGAAATGCCATAGTGATTCATGGTTAAGAAGGTGAGTAGGGGCGTTAATATCAGTGTTGCCACAACGATCAATGAAGAGCGCACATCTCCTAAGAAGACAAACAAAACAATCACCACCAAGATGATGCCTTCAATCAAAACCTTGGCAACGTTGAGCATGGCTGCATTAACCAAAACTGTTCTGTCGTAGAACGGCACAATTTGCATGCCCTCTGGCAGTAATTTGCCGTCATTGATTTCTTTGACTTTGTCTTTGACGCGATTGACCACTTCACGAGCATTTGCGCCACGGACCATTTGCACAATACCAGCCACTGCTTCGGTTGTGCCGTTTGTGATGATGGCGCCTTGGCGAACTTCGGTACCAATCGTGACTTCTGCCACATTCTTCACATAGACAGGTGTGCCGCGCACCTCCTTGAGAATGATTTGACCAATGTCTTCAGGTTTCTCAATCAATCCAATACCACGAATCAAGTATCTTTCAGAGAAGACCGGCAAATGGCCACCGCCTGAGTTTGAATTGTTCCTTGCGAGCGCTGTATAGACATCCTCGAGCTTGATTTGATAGTGCCTTAAGCGATCAGGGTTGACCAGCACATGGTATTGCTTGGCATAACCACCTTGGGTGTTGATTTCAGCAACGCCAGGGATTGAGCGCAACATGGGTCGAACGATCCAATCCTGAATCAGGCGGCGTTCAATTAATTCATCAACGCTCAGCTCTTGATTGCCATCACTGGGGTGTTCGATGGTGTATTGATAAATTTCACCAAGACCGGTGGAGGGTGGTGCCATGACAGGGGATACGCCAACAGGCATTTTTGTCATGACCTCTAGGAGGCGCTCCATCACCAATTGTCTGGCGAAATAAATATCCGTTTTTTCAGTGAATACCAGGGTGACGATTGATAAACCATTGCGATTCAGAGAACGCATTTCAACCAGTCCAGGCAGACCCGTCATGGTGATTTCAATGGGTACGGTGACAAAGCGTTCAACTTCTTCAGGAGATCTGCCAGGCGCCTCTGTGGCAACCTGAACCTGGACGTTGGTAACGTCCGGGAAGGCGTCTACTGATAGTTTTTTAACCGCCATTAATCCAACAAACAACATGGCGATTGCAATCACTGCAATCAACACACGTTGTTGAAGGGATAGACGAACAATTTTTTCAATCATGGTTTATCCGCCGCTTAACTGTCTTTTACGTTCGGTATTTAAGTGGTAAGCACCTTTAACAACGATGGATTGCCCTGGCTCTATGCCTGAATAAATAGGGCGCTGACCCTTACCTTCTGGGCCGACTTTGACTTGGACCATTTTGAAGGTATCAAAAGTTTCACGTTTAAACACGTAGTCATAATTGCCTTCTCGGATGATGGCTTCAGATGGCACCACCAATATTTCAACGGGTTCACTCTCAACCAATAGGGTAGCGAGCATGCCAGGTCTTAGCTGACGGTTGGTGTTATCTATCTCTGCGCGCACCTTCACCGTTCTTGTTTCAGGGTTCACGATTGAGCTAACAAAAGAAACTTTAGCCTCAATCATTTTTGAATTAAGAGCGTTGACTTGGATATCAGATTTTTGCCCTTTTTTAATGAGTGGGGCATTGGTCTCAGGAACTTGAGCGATGGCCCACAAAGTATCAAGATTGGCAATCGTGAAAAGTGCATCTGAAGGCTGCACCACCTGACCTTTATTGATTTTTCTCTCAACCACTTCACCTGGAATGGTGGCAGTGACGTTGTTGATTGATTCGATGATGCCTGTTTTGGCAAGACGATTGATGCTGTTTTTATTCATGCCTTGCACGATCAACTGATCCTGGGATGCACGCAATTCAGCCTTGGCGTTAGATGCTTCAGATTCTCGGCGTTGCATTTCTGCTAAAGGAATCACATCTTCTTTGAAAAGAATTCTGGCGCGCTCTGCTGATCTTTCAGCTAAATCGCTGGTATTTCTGGCCTTTAAAAATGAAAGTTGAGACTGCGTGAGTTCCGTGGATGTGATTTGTGCCAATACATCACCTTGTTTCACCACTTGCCCTGGCATGACCAGCATTTCAGCTACGCGACCTGTGACGTTGGCACCAATTCTGGCCAAGTGAGATTCATGGAAATCAATTCTTCCAGGTACGCGGATCACTTCAACAAAAGGTCCTACAACCGCTTTGCCTTCTGTGACCATTTTCTCGATTTCTTCGTTCACAAAGACAATGCTCGGATTTTGCGCTCTGACTTGCGCCGGAGCTTTATCAAAATAGCCAAATAAATTGAGGGTGAACAGCAGTAAAAAGATCCAAGGTAAAAACGGAGCAACCTTCCTGACAGATTCAGGGAGTTTGTCGAATGTTTCAATCACAACTGGAGCGACGCCACTGAGCCAAGCCCTGGTATTTTTATTGGCATGTGACTGAAGGTCCTTGATGACATCAATGCCCTTATTCACATGACTCATTAGCCAGGTATAAGCAATCTGAGCATATTGTTTCATCGAACTCGTGGCTGGAATATTTAGTTTCATATCACTTTTCTATTAGCTTAGAGAGGGTTTGTTGGTTTGATCGAAGTCTTTCAATTTCTGTGGTGATCATCGCTAGTTCATGCTTGGCTCTAATAAGATCAGCACGAATAATTCGGAATGTTCTCTGGGCATCGAGGTATTCAAGCATGCCGCGCTCTCCAAACCTGTAAGAGGCTTCAGCAATCCTTCTGGCATCTTTTGCTTGGACAACCACTTGATTTTCCAAAATATCGACTTGGTAAGTGATGGTTTGGAATGCTTGGTAAGCCATTTCTATCTGAGTTTCAATACTTTGAGACTCATGGTTCACCATGTTCTTTGCGCGCGAAACGTTCGCCGCTGCTTCTCTGACTTGACCTAATCTCCAGTCCCAGATTGGAATTGTTAACACCAAGCCATAACTGCGATCAGTAAATTCAGGCTCTTTGTTTTCTTGGGCTTTCAGCGATAGCCTTGGCAGACGTGAGTTTTTCTCAAAACTCAATCTTGATTCAGCACTCTCAAGCTCGGCTCTGGCGCGCAGCAACTCTGGATTTTGGTTTCTGACCTCATCAAGAAGGGCTGGTAGAGGCGGAAGCATTCCAGGTTTAATGTCTTTGACTGCTTCAATTTCAAAATCTGCAGGCAGTTGATGCCCCACAGCTCTGCGAAGTTCTGACTTGGATTGAAGCACTCTTGATTGACTCGCTTGAGCAATCATCTTCACATTCAAATAGTCAGTTTCAGCTCTGATGAATTCAAATTTAGCGGTTTCGCCAACCTGATACCTGAGCTCTATGCGATCACGGATTTGACGAGTGAGTTCCAAATCTTCTCTGGCAGCTTTGAGCTCTTCTTGTCTTCTGACATGGTCGTAGTAACGATTCTTTACTTTTGAAATCAGCTCAAACTCTTTGGCGACTCTTTCTGCTTCACTGGCTCTCAGTTTAGCTTCCGCCGCATTCACGCGAGGAATACGGGTATAAGGCATGTCCAAGGGTTGTG
>CALMBU010000021.1 GCA_937863045.1 uncultured Polynucleobacter sp.
TAGCAGCATTCGCCAAAGTAAAAGCTGAATTCGGCAAAGTCGATGTTTTAGTGAATAACGCAGGTATCACTCGTGACACCGTGTTCCGTAAGATGACTCCAGAAGACTGGCGTGCTGTGATCGACACAAACTTGAACTCATTGTTCAACGTGACCAAGCAAGTGATTGATGGCATGGTTGAAGCAGGGTGGGGTCGTGTGATCAGTATTTCTTCTGTGAACGGCCAAAAAGGTCAGTTTGGTCAATCCAACTACGCCACGGCCAAAGCCGGTATTCATGGTTTCACGATGTCCTTAGCCCAAGAAACTGCGGCCAAAGGCGTGACGGTGAACACAGTTTCTCCTGGTTACATTGGTACAGACATGGTGACAGCGATTCGTGAAGATGTGCTTGAGAAAATCATCAACACCATCCCGGTTAAACGCCTTGGAACCCCTGATGAAATCGCATCCATCGTCTCTTGGATTGCTTCAGATGAGGGTGGTTTCGCCACTGGTGCCGACTTCTCATTGAATGGCGGTTTACACATGGGCTAAACAATATACAAAAAGGTATATTGCAGCGCAACAATGAAGGGCTTGATTTGCACATACAATATGTGTAATCAAGCCCAAATAACAAAATATGGTCACTAAAAAACAATCCGCCAAGTCTGCTGGTGTCAGAACGATTAAGAAGTACCCCAATCGTCGTCTGTATGACACCCAAACAAGTACCTACGTCACCTTATCGGACGTGAAGAACTTGGTATTGGCGCATGAAGAATTCAAAGTCTTGGATGCCAAGACCGAAGAAGATTTGACCAGAGCTATTTTGTTACAAATCATTTTGGAAGAAGAGGCGGGTGGCGTGCCTTTATTCACAACACCAATGTTGTCTCAAATGATTCGTTTCTATGGCCACTCCATGCAAGGCGTGGTCGGTGGCATGTTGGAAAAAAATATTCAATCCTTCATTGATCTGCAATCACAGTTTGCTGAGCAGTCAAAGCAAGGTGGCGCCACTCCTGAGAGTTGGGCGCAGTTCATGAACGTTCAGAACCCCATGATGCAACAAATGATGGGCAGTTACGTCGAGCAAAGTAAAAATCTTTTCACGCAAATGCAAGAAAAGATGAAAGACCCAGCGAACGCTTTCACTGGCTTTCCTTTCACACCCCCCGTTAAGAGCGATAAATAATTGAGCGGCAAGATTGGTTTTGTCTCCTTAGGTTGCCCTAAGGCCTTAGTGGATGCTGAGCGCATCGTCACGCAATTGCGCGCTGAAGGTTACGAGATTGGCAAAGACTACGCTGGCTCTGACCTGGTGGTCGTTAATACCTGCGGTTTCATTGACTCAGCAGTTCAAGAAAGTTTGGATGCCATTGGCGAAGCTCTTGCTGAAAACGGCCGAGTGATCGTCACAGGTTGCTTGGGTGCCAAGAAAAACGCTGATGGTTCTGATGTGGTCACATCTGTTCATCCAAAAGTATTGGCAGTGACTGGCCCGCATGCGGCTGATGAAGTTCTAGAGGTGGTTCACCAGCATTTGCCAAAAAAACACGACCCATTTTCAGACTTGGTGCCAAAAGCTGGTATCAAGTTAACGCCCAAGCATTACGCCTACTTAAAGATATCTGAAGGTTGTAATCACCGTTGTACGTTTTGCATCATTCCAAGCTTGCGTGGTGATTTGGTTTCAAGACCCATTGGCGATGTCTTATTAGAAGCGCAACACTTGTTTGAGGCTGGTGTAAAAGAATTATTGGTGGTCTCACAAGACACCAGTGCCTATGGTGTTGATGTTCAATACCGCACTGGATTTTGGGATGGTCGCCCAGTCAAAGCAAAACTCTTTGACATGGTTGAGGCCTTGGGCAAGTTAGCCCGTCAGCATGGTGCCTGGGTTCGTTTGCACTATGTTTATCCTTATCCACACGTTGATGATATCTTGCCATTGATGGCAAATTTTGCCGATGAGGGCAGTGGTGTTGTGCCATATTTGGATATACCGATGCAGCATGCGCACCCTGATGTATTGAAGCGCATGAAACGTCCTGCGAGTGGTGAAAAAAATCTTGATCGTATCCAAGCTTGGCGTAAGGCATGTCCGGATTTAACCATTCGCAGCACTTTCATTGCTGGCTTTCCTGGTGAAACAGAAGAAGAATTCAGTTACTTGCTCGACTTCATGCGTGAAGCCAAAATTGATCGTGCTGGTTGTTTTGCATACTCTCCAGTTGAAGGTGCTAAAGCGAATGAATTGGCCGGTGCCTTGCCAGATGAACTCAGAAACGAGCGTCAAGCCAGATTCATGGAAGTCGCAGAAGAAATCTCCACCCAACTCTTGCAAGCCAAAGTGGGTAAGCGCATCAAAGTTTTGGTTGATTCAGTCAGCTCAAAAGGTGGTATCGGACGCAGCCAGTCGGATGCTCCAGAGATCGATGGTTTGGTCCATTTATTGCCAACCGATAAGATCTCTAAAAAATACAAAGCAGGTGAGTTTGTTAAAGCCACGGTGATCCAAACTCAGGGCCACGACCTGATTGCTCAGTTGTAATAACTCACTGAGCCCTTTTCCCTATATATCTAGGGCATTTCATGGGTGAATACCCCTAGTATTCTTAAATTGCTTGTTTTAGACAGTTACTCGTAAGATTAGCCCTACAGACTAGTCTTTCTATTCATAATAAGTACTTAAGTACTCAAGGAGTTCCAGATGGCACGTGATGTAGTCGTTCTTAGCGCAGTTCGTTCTGCAATTGGTGGTTTTGGTGGTTCATTAAGCAGCATGGAACCTGCTGAACTAGCTGGTACGGTCATGAAAGAAGCGGTGAATCGTTCTGGTGTGGATCCTAAACAAATTAATTATGTGACTGTTGGTAACTGTATTCCGACAGAATCACGTTTCCCTTATGTTGCTCGTGTGGCAGCGATTCAAGCAGGCTTACCAATGGATTCAGTGGCGATGGCCGTGAACCGTTTGTGCAGCTCTGGTTTGCAAGGCATTGTGACAACATCACAAGCCATCATGTTGGGTGATTGCGACTACGGTGTTGGCGGTGGTGTTGAGGTGATGTCACGCGGCATTTACGGTGCACCTGCCATGAGAACTGGTGCGCGCATGGGTGACACAAAGATGATTGACTTGATGGTGTCTACATTGACAGACCCATTTGGTGCTGGTCACATGGGTATCACTGCAGAAAATCTAGCAGCTAAGTGGAACATCACCCGTGAAGAGCAAGATGCATTGGCTGTTGAATCTCATCGTCGTGCGACTGCTGCGATTGCAGAAGGTCGTTTCAAATCTCAAATCACACCGATCACGATGCAAACGCGCAAAGGTGATGTGGTGTTTGATACAGACGAACACGTTAAAGCAAGCACCACCATGGAAAGCTTGGGCAAGATGAAGCCAGCCTTCAAAAAAGACGGTACGGTGACTGCAGGTAACGCATCAGGCATCAATGATGGTGCAGCATTCTTCGTCTTGGCATCTGCTGATGCAGCAGCCAAAGCTGGTCAAAAGCCGATGGCTCGTTTGGTTTCATATGCATTGGCGGGTGTACCAAACGACATCATGGGTGAAGGCCCAATCCCAGCATCCAAGATTGCTTTGAAGCGTGCTGGTTTAACCATCGATAAGATGGACGTGATCGAGTCAAACGAAGCTTTTGCAGCGCAAGCGATTGCGGTATCAAAAGGTTTGGAACTTGACATGACTAAAACCAATCCAAACGGTGGTGCGATTGCATTGGGTCACCCAGTGGGTTGTTCAGGTGCTTTCATTGCAACCAAAGCCATCTATGAACTACATCGCACCGGCGGCAAGTATGCCTTGGTAACGATGTGTATCGGTGGTGGACAAGGTATTGCTGTGGTGTTTGAGCGTCTCTGATCAAAAACAAATCAGCAATAATCAGTAAATAGTCTCAAAGAAAAAGCCGCTCAAACAGAGCGGCTTTTTTATACCTTAGTGATCAATCACAGAAGATCCAAACAAGCATCCAGTCCCACATGATCAAATGCTAGATCTGCTTTTTCTTTCACGATTGGTTTGGCGCGGTATGCGATGGATAAGCCTGCGCCATGCATCATCGGTAAATCATTTGAGCCATCACCCATGGTGATGGCAGCATGTTTGTTAGCGCCCAATGCCAAACAGCGAGCTTCAACATAGGCTGCCTTGGCTGCGCCATCGACAATATTGCCCAATACTTGACCGGTTAAAAATCCATCAACGATCTCTAGTTGATTGGCATGGGTTTCAGATAAATTCAGTTGGGCCTGAAGCTTGTGCGTGAAAAAAGTAAAGCCACCAGACACCAAAAGAGTATGTATGCCTTTAGCGTGTGCGCCAGCAATCAACTCTTTAGCACCAGGATTGAGGCGCAAACGTTGGGAGAACACTTCATCCAAAGCTTTTGCAGGCACGCCTTTTAATAAGGCCACACGCCTGCGCAAGCTCTCACTGAAATCCTTGATCTCACCGCGCATCGCAGCTTCTGTGATTTCTGATACTTCTTTTTTCTTACCAACGGCATCAGCGATTTCATCAATGCACTCAATGTTGATCAACGTTGAATCCATGTCCATCGCCAAAACCTTGATGTCTGACCCTTTGAAATGCTTTGGTAAAAACCCCACATCCGTTTGATGCAAAACACCCAAATTGCGAAGATGAGAACGATGCTCAGCATCCAAAGCCTCTTTCAACTCTAAGACTGAAGTGCGAGGGGTTTTCTTGCTCACAGAAAGGATCGCATGAGATTTTTCAATCTCACGGATCAACTGATCGTTGATGGCGTCTTGATGGAATAGGGCAATGTGCATCATGATGTTTTAAGTGTTTCAGGTTTTATAGCAGTATCGCTCAAATGCTTGAGCAATTGTCGAATCGACTCAAGTCTTTGAGCCAATGTGATAAACGCTTCTTTGTCAGCCGGCAAAACCTTTAGCTTATCCTGGCCATTGAGTTGGATGCGCTTATTGGTTTGAACCAACTGAATGATCTTGATCGGATCAATCGGTGGGTTGGGGATGAACTGAATCGTGATCTGAGCAGGATTCGCATCAATTTTCTTGATACCCAAGACCGCCATATTCAGGCGCAAACGATGGGTTTCAAACAATGACTGAGCTTGCTCAGGTAAATCACCAAAACGATCCACCAATTCTTCTTTGATGTCCATGAGCTTCTCAAGTGAGCTCACAGTGGCCAAGCGCTTGTAAAGCGAGAGGCGCTCATGCACATCGGGGCAGTAATCATTGGTTAAAAGTGCCGGCACTCCCAAAGTGATATCGGTGATCACCTCCATCGGCGCCATCAAATCAGGCTCTTTGCCATTCTTCAAAGAATTGACCGCTTTATTGAGCATCTCGGTGTACAGCTGGAAACCAATTTCAGAAATATCACCCGATTGTTTATCACCCAAGACTTCACCCGCGCCGCGGATTTCTAAATCGTGCATCGCCAAATAGAAGCCAGAACCCAACTCTTCCATCGCCTGAATCGCATCCAAGCGTAACTTGGCTTGTTTGGTCAAAGCTTCTGGATCGGGCACGGTTAAATAGGCATAAGCTTGGTGGTGTGAACGGCCCACACGACCACGCAATTGATGTAGCTGAGCCAAACCAAACTTATCAGCGCGATGCATGATGATGGTGTTGGCGGTCGGAACGTCAATACCCGTTTCAATGATGGTGGTGCACAACAAAATATTGGCACGCTGCGTCACGAAGTCACGCATCACGCGCTCCAGATCACGCTCATGCATTTGTCCGTGAGCCACCACGATGCGAGCCTCTGGTAAGAGCTTCTCTAAAGACTGCTTGCGGTTTTCAATGGTGTCGACTTCATTGTGAAGGAAATACACCTGGCCACCGCGTTTGATTTCTCGAAGCACGGCCTCGCGAATGATCCCATCGCTTTCTCTGCGCACAAAAGTTTTGATTGCCAAACGCTTTTGCGGTGCTGTGGCAATCACAGAAAAATCTCGCAAACCTTCCAAGGCCATGCCCAAGGTTCTTGGGATAGGCGTAGCCGTCAAAGTTAAGACATCCACTTCAGCACGCAAAGATTTGAGAGCTTCTTTTTGGCGCACACCAAAACGATGTTCCTCATCGATGATCACCAAGCCTAAGCGTGGGAACTTCACATCAGCAGAAAATAGTTTATGGGTACCAATCACAATGTCTGCTTCACCTTTGGCCATGGCTTCTAAGGCAGCATTGATCTCTTTGGTGGTTTTAAAGCGAGACAGCTCCACAATCTTCACTGGCCAATCAGCAAAACGATCTTTCCAGGTCTCAGCATGTTGCTCAGCCAAGAGGGTGGTTGGAGCCATGATGGCCACTTGCTTGCCACCCATCACTGCTAGGA
>CALMBU010000022.1 GCA_937863045.1 uncultured Polynucleobacter sp.
GTGCACCTCATTGGCATGATGATGTCCAAGGGTGGCACCACTGAAGTAGAAATCATGTTGATCGTCTTAGGTTTGATTGACGTGGTCATGATTTCAAATTTATTGGTGATGGTGATTGTGGGTGGCTGGGAAACCTTCGTTTCTCGTTTAGAGCTCAAGAATCACCCTGATCAACCTGAGTGGTTGTCTCATGTGAACGCAGGTGTTTTGAAGGTCAAGTTGGCAACAGCCATCATCGGTATTTCTTCAATTCACTTATTGAAGACTTTCATCAATGCAGAGCATTTGGATGACAAAACTTTATTGTGGCAAACCGTGATTCACCTGACATTCGTGGCTTCTGCTTTGGCGATTGCTTACACAGAAACACTTTTGGCTAAAGCCAAGTCTCACTAAAAAGATTTAATTCAAATCAAAACTGTCTGATAGCAATGCCGGCCAAAACAAGGCTGGCAGTTGCAACAGTTGTCAGGACTGTTCTCATTTTTAAGAACTCTGCCAAATACGCCTCGTCATGAATCAAATGACGAAACTGTTTGCGATCAACCAGTAATGCCAGCACAAGGGTTGCTGCAATTAAAAAGTAACCAGAAGAAAATGGCAGATGAAGAGCTGCCCAGGCGAGCAAGGATGGAATCACTCCCCAAATCCAAGCACCTTTAGATCTCCAAAACCCATGCCCTTCTTGATTTGAAAGAGGGTTCAGTAATGGGCCCCAATGCAAGGCCCCTACAAATGAGGCAATCGTTGCTGAGTAAAGAAGCAATGAATTCGCAGCCCAAAAATCCAAAGGTGGGTTTGCAAACTGAACCAAGGCAGACAGCAAGATAAAAGGAATCAGTCCTGCGTAACCAAGAAATTTAGCGATCGGCGTCAACATGATCAGGCGTAGCTGTAAACACCTTTGCCAGATTTTCTACCGAGGTAGCCAGCGGCGACCATTTCACGTAGTAATGGGCAAGGACGGTATTTGGAGTCATTGAAGTTCTTGAAATAAACCTCCATGATGGCCAAGCAAGTATCTAGGCCAATCATGTCGGCCAATGCCAATGGTCCAATCGGATGATTGCAGCCAAGCTTCATACCAGCATCAATGTCTTCTGGAGTGGCCAAACCTTCGGCCAAAACAAAGAAGGCCTCATTGATCATCGGTACCAAGATACGGTTCACAACAAAACCAGGGGCATTTTTAACTGTGATGGGTTCTTTACCCAACACTTTTGACATCTCTTGAACCAAACCATGGGTGTGATCATCCGTTTGGAGACCGCGAATGATTTCAACCAAAGTCATCATTGGCACGGGGTTGAAAAAATGCATGCCAATAAAGCGCTGAGGATTGCTCACCTCAGCCGCCATTTGCGTGATTGAAATCGATGAGGTGTTTGAGGCAATGATGGTGTCTTTGCTAACGATGCCATCCAATTGTTTCAAAATCTTGATTTTGAGATCGTAATTCTCAGTGGCAGCCTCAATCACCATTTGTGAGCCTGTGAAATCTTGGTAATTGGTGCTGGATTTGATGCGGGCCAGGGCGGCAGCTTTTTCAGCTTCAGTCATCTTTTCTTTTTTGATCAAACGATCAAGGCTGCTGGCGATGGTGGACAGACCTTTTGCAACAGCCGCATCATTGATATCGACCATCACCACGTTCAAGCCAGAAACCGCGCAGGCTTGAGCAATACCATTGCCCATCGTGCCAGCGCCAATAATGCCCACAGACTGAATACCCATCTTCTGACCTTGTAATTAAGTACTAAAACCTCAAGTTTAAGCTTCCTATGGAAAATAGTAGAAATTTTTCAATATTCTTCGGGCTTTATGGATAATGTCGGTATGTCCACCCAAGGCTTCATCCTTAAAATCTCCTGCCCAGACCGACCTGGCATCGTTCATGCTGTTAGTCAGTTTTTGTTCAATCAAACGGCCAACATATTGGACTCTGCCCAATTCAGCGACACATTCACGAATCGTTTTTTCATGCGCGTGCATTTTGCCAAGACCTCGCAAGAATTAAATTTAAAAAAACTTCAAGATTTGTTCAAAGACATTGGTAATGGCTTTCAGATGGACTGGGAGCTCTTTGATGCCACAAGCAAACCTAAGGTATTGATCATGGTTTCTAAATTGGGCCACTGTTTGAATGATTTGTTGTTCAGAACCCACAGTGGATACTTACCGATTGAAATCGCAGGCATTGTTTCTAATCATCAAGACTTTCAGAATCTGGCGGCAGGTTACAAAATACCGTTTCATCACATGCCCCTCAGCAGTGCCAATGATGAGCGCAAACATGAGCAAGAAGAGCAGTTATTGAAATTGATTGATCAAGAAAATATTGATTTGGTGGTATTGGCCAGGTACATGCAGATCTTGTCTCCAAGGGTCTGTCAAAAGTTATCAGGTAAAGCCATCAACATCCATCACTCTTTCTTACCAAGCTTTAAAGGCGCAAAGCCCTATTGGCAAGCCCATCAGCGCGGTGTTAAGTTGATTGGTGCCACTGCGCACTATGTCACGACTGATTTGGATGAAGGTCCGATCATCGAGCAGGGCGTTGAGCGTGTAGATCACGCCATGGATCCTGATCAGTTAGCTTCAGTGGGCAGAGATGTGGAATGCATGGCTTTGTCTCGAGCGGTTCGTTGGCATGCGGAGCATCGAATCTTGTTAAACGGAAAAAGTACGGTGGTCTTTCAGTAATGGATTTTTCACTTCTAATAGATATCTTTTTAAATTTAGACAAACACTTGGTCAACATTGTTGATCAATGGGGACCTTGGGTCTATGTCTTATTGTTTGCCATCATCTTCATCGAAACTGGTGTGGTGGTAATGCCATTCTTGCCAGGAGACTCTTTGCTGTTTGTCGCTGGTGCGATTGCAGCGGTGGGCGGGATGAGCTTACCTCTTTTGATGATCTTATTGATCATTGCTGCGATTGCTGGTGATGCAGTCAATTATTCAATCGGACGTTGGTTTGGACCCAAAGTATTTGGTTGGGAAAACTCTCGCTGGTTCAATAAAGACGCTTTTGATAAAACCCATGCTTTTTATGAAAAGCATGGGCCCATTACCATTGTTGTTGGCAGATTCATGCCCTTCGTTAGAACCTTTGCCCCATTCATTGCAGGGGTAGCGCATATGTCTTATCCAAAATTTGCCACCTACAACGTGGGTGGTGGCATCTTGTGGGTTGGAAGTTTGACAACCTTGGGTTACATGATTGGCGAGCACCCTTGGGTCAAAGCCAACTTCTCAATCGTGGCTTTAGCGATGATCATCATCCCAGGCTTGCCAGCCCTGTGGGTTTTCTTGCAGGCCATGGTACAAAAACTGAAGAACAAAAACTAAAAGATTCAAGCGCGACTTAGCAAGCAATCAAAGCCCATTATCTTTTTTGATACTGGGTTTTTCCGTACAGAATTTCTTTTGCTTTATCGTCATTCAGCGGTTTTCTGAGTGAAGTTAGAACTTCAACGCCTCGCTTAACGGCGGGGCGTGCCGCGATTTCTTCATGCCAGCGCAACACGTTTGGAAACTCCTCAAGAGTGACGCCTTGATTTTTCCATGAGCGTGTCCACGGAAAGATGGCGATGTCTGCAATGCTGTAGTCCTTGCCAGCAATGAAACGCTTCTTGCCAAGCTCTTTGTCCATCACGCCATACAGTCGGCGGGTTTCATTGGTGTAACGATTGATCGCGTACTCAACTTTTTCTGGTGCGTAGATTCTGAAGTGATGAGTTTGACCCAGCATCGGACCAACGCCACCCATTTGAAACATCAACCACTGCAGCACCTCAAACTTGGCGCGATCTGTTTTTGGTAGGAAGAGACCAGTTTTACTTGCAAGGTATAAGAGGATGGCGCCAGATTCAAATAGGGCGATTGGTTTGCCATCGGGACCGTTAGGATCAACCATCGCCGGAATCTTGTTATTAGGGCTGATGGCTAAAAACTCTTTGGTGAACTGATCGCCAGCTCCAATATCAACTGGATGGGCTAACCAATCTTTGCCTAAGCGATAGCCACATTCCTCCATCATGATATGTACTTTGTGGCCATTGGGCGTTGCCCAGCTGTATATATCAATCATGCCTTGCTTTTTTGCCATCATTTTTTCCTTTGTAACAAATTGGGATGTTCAAATAATCAAACAACCCATCCATCAAATACTTTGAAGTCTCTTGAGTGCTTCAGCCAAGGTGCTTTCTTTTTTAGCAAAACAGAATCTGATCACTCCTGATTCAACAGGGTCACTGTAAAAAGCAGAAACCGGAATGGCAGCCACACCAATTTCTTTGGTTAACCACTGACAAAAATCAGAGCTATTTAACTTAGCTTGTGGAATGCCTAGCTGCGTGTAATCAACGCACTGAAAATAAGTACCAGGAGCAGGCAAGAGCTTGAACTTGGTTTGTTCTAAACCTTGGCGCATGTAATTTCTTTTCTCTTGATAAAACCCAGCCAAATTTAAATAAGGATCTGGATTTTTCAAATAATCAGCCAAGCCATACTGCACAGGAGTATTGATGGTGAACACATTGAACTGATGAACTTTTCTAAATTCAGTACTCAAATGAGCGGGGGCAGCCACATAGCCGACTTTCCAGCCAGTGACGTGATAAGTTTTACCAAAGCTAGAAATAACAAAACTGCGTTGGGCTAATTCTGGATGGCGAGCCACGCTTTGATGATCTTTGCCATCGAAGACCATGTGCTCATAGACCTCATCACTGCAAATCAAAATGTCCGTGTCTCGAACCAAATCAGCCAAGCGATCAATATCGGCCGATTGCCACACCATCCCTGTTGGATTGTGAGGCGAGTTGATCATGATCATTTTGGTGCGAGGGGTGATGGCTTTTGCCATGGCATCCCATGGGATTTCATAGCTGGTGATGTCACCAGCATCATTTCTCTTAACAATCAATTGCACCGGTACTGCTGTGCCACCCACTGTATCGATCGAAGGGATGTAAGAGTCGTAGACCGGCTCAATCACAATCACTTCATCACCCGGATTGATCGCGCATGCAATCACCGTGAAAATTCCTTGGGTACCACCGGCAGTGATGGTGATCTCTGTGGCGGGATCGTAATGATGACCGTAAAGAGTTTTTATTTTTTGACTGACCGCTTCGCGCAAGGGTGCAATACCTGTCATCGGCGGGTATTGATTATGACCAGCGCGCATGGCTTGATAAACAGCCTCTGGCAAGGCTGGATCACAATCAAAATCTGGAAAGCCTTGACCTAGGTTAATGGCTTTGTGCTCATTGGCAAGGGCTGACATCACTGTAAAAATAGTGGTGCCGACTTTGGGTAAGCGAGTGGGAAGCGGTATTTGTCTCAAAGCAGTATTATTTAGATTCATTTAATTTGAATATTCTGCCATGTTGATCGTACTTTCGCCCGCAAAAAGTTTGGACTATGACACGCCGCCTTCCACGGACAAGCATACCTTGCCTATTTTCATCAATGAATCAGCCAAGTTGGTGACAGATTTAAAGAAGCTGTCTTTACAAGAAGTCGCTGAATTGATGGACTTATCTGACAAATTGGCTGCTTTGAACGTCGCACGCTTTGGTGACTGGTCTAAAAAGTTCACAGCTAAAAACAGCAAACAAGCAATTTTGGCCTTCAATGGAGATGTGTACGAGGGTCTAGATGCTGCATCCTTGAACGCGAAAGCTCTGGACTACACCCAAGAGCATGTCAGGGTGCTCTCTGGCCTCTATGGCGTTTTAAAGCCTTTGGATTTGATGCAGCCATACCGCTTAGAGATGGGCACGTCATTCAAAAACACTGTTGGCAAGGATCTCTATGCTTTTTGGGGTGACAAAATCACTCTGGCCTTAAAGGAAGAGCTAGAAAAACAGAAATCTAAAACCCTGATCAATTTAGCTTCAGACGAGTACTTTAAATCGGTTAAAGCTGATAAATTAGGCTTTCCGATTGTGGCTCCTGTCTTTCAGGATGAAAAAGCGGGCAAATACAAAATTGTTTCTTTCTATGCCAAGCGCGCAAGAGGTCTGATGACTCGTTACATCATTGATAACAAAATTGATAAAGCTGCGGACTTAAAAGACTTTGACTACGAAGGTTATAAGTTCGCCCCTAAAGAAAGCACTGATGCAAAACCTGTGTTCCGAAGAAAAGAGCAGTGATCTGAATGTTGATAAAACAAGCATCAAAGTTATTTCTGGGCTTTATAGCTCTATCGATGTTCATGGGCGGTGCTATGGCCAATGAAGAGCCGCGCTATGAGGTTATCAAAAAAGATAATGACTTTGAGGTTCGCCGTTATCAGCCCATGATCATTGCGGAAGTATTGGTCACTGGTACTTTGAGCGA
>CALMBU010000023.1 GCA_937863045.1 uncultured Polynucleobacter sp.
ACACGGCCCAAGTCAGCATCACCGATGAAGTTGATATGGCCATGGCTTTTGTGGTCGTGATTTATGGTACCCCTGTGGTCACAGGCGTGACTGATCCAAAAGATTTATTGGGTTAACTCATTTATTAAATAAATAAACAAATCATTCATCTAAAACTATATGAGCAAATTAAATTCATTCAATGCTGGCCCCATCGTTCTTGATGTTCTTGGTAAAACTCTTGATAAAGAAGATATTCGCCGCATTGCGCATCCTAAAACGGGTGGCGTGATTTTATTTGGACGAAACTATCAAGACAGAGCTCAGTTAACTGCTTTAACCAAAGCCATCAAGGCGATTCGCAGTGATGTGATGATCAGCATTGATCATGAGGGCGGTCGTGTGCAGCGCTGCAGATCAGATGGCTTTACACATTTGCCTGCCATGAAAAAGTTGGGTGATATTTGGGGCAACCTTGGTAAGAAGGCAACGGCTGAGCACGCATTAAAAGCCATGGAGGCTGCAACAGCTGCTGGCTATGTATTGGCGTCTGAGTTGAGAGCGTGCGGCGTGGATTTTAGTTTCACACCTGTCTTGGATTTGGACTTTGGTCGCAGCGGTGTGATTGGTGATCGGGCTTTTCATCGCGACCCTCAAATTGCAGCCACGCTTGCCAAGAGTCTCAATCATGGCTTGCAATTAGCGGGCATGGCCAACTGTGGCAAACATTTCCCAGGACACGGTTTTGCAGAGGCAGATTCTCATGTGGCCATTCCGGTGGATGAGCGTTCTTTGAAGCAAATCATGAGTGATGACGCAAAGCCTTATGAATACTTAGGCCTTGGTTTGGCATCGGTGATGCCAGCTCATGTGATTTATCCAAAGGTTGATAAAAATCCAGCGGGCTTTTCTAAGATTTGGTTACAAGACATCTTAAGAAAACAGTTGAAGTTCACCGGCGTTATCTTTAGTGATGACCTATCGATGGAAGGTGCTTCAGTGGCTGGTAGTGTGGTCAAAGGCGCCAAGTTGGCACTGCAAGCGGGGTGTGATCAAGTCTTGATTTGCAATCGACCAGATTTGGCTGATCAGTTGCTCAATGAACTCACTTACGATGAGAAGGCTTATCAAGTGTCACGTGCCAGGGTTCAAAAACTGATGCCTACATCAGCAGCGCTGACTTGGACAGAACTTCAGACCAGCCCAGATTACCAAAGAGCCAAACAACTGCTCAAGCAGTTGAAATTGATTGCTTAAAAATTTAAGCTGGTCTGACTCTGGCAGTTAATGACTCTGCGCCGCCACGCTCTTCTAATTCGGATAAGCGCAAAGCTTCATGTTCAAACTCAACAATGCCTGAGGTGAGGCGGTTGCGATCTAGAGAGATCACATAAGTCCAAACCAAGCTGCGGTCTTTTCTTTTAAATACGTCGACTATTTTCTTCATAACTAGGCTTAATCAAGCTCCTTTTAAACTTCCAATAAGTTACCACGAAGCACTAGATATAGTTATAAGTATTTGCCATAACCCTAGCTATTGTGAAACTTACAGAAATTATTCATTCTGCTTATTATTGATATATAAAAATATTAAGTGACTGACTAACTGTTTAAAAACAAAGGTAAATCTGCGCAAAAAAGTCTTGGCTTGGTATTTAAGAGCTGGCTTTCTTCATTTTGATACTCACACCATCTGAGCAAAACCGCGCCTCATCACCATCTATATTCTTATAAATGGCTTCCCATTTCTTTTCATCTGAACTGATGACTTTGAGCAGGGTATATGCTGGAGTAGTGGGGAACAAAGGTTGATCGGTGTAATGGAAGACAAAACCATACATGTACTCAACGTAGAGATGTTTGGGTGCACTCTTTTGGCTCATAGAACCAACCCTTCTCAATGAGTTATCCACAGAAAATGTTGATAACTGCTATTGAATTCATCTTAAACCTTATTGATTCAAGATGCTAGGTTGTTTGCTCAAAAATTAATCAAAGTGCACCAAAGAAAAAACCACTCCGAAGAGTGGTTTTAGTTTGATCTCAACATTTAATTAGTTGGCGCGGCTGCGGTATTCGCCAGTGCGTGTATCGATCTCGATCTTGTCGCCTTCGCCACAGAACAATGGAACCTGTAGCTCAAAGCCTGTAGCAATTTTTGCGTTCTTCAATACACGGCCTGAGCTTGTATCGCCTTTAACGGCTGGCTCTGTGTAGGTGATTTCACGAATCACGATGGTTGGCAATTCAACAGACAAAGCTTTGCCTTCGTAGAAAACAACTTCAACTGGCATGCCGTCTTCCAAGTAATTCAAAGCATCGCCCATGTTGTCTTTTTCAACTTCGTACTGGTTGAACTCTGTGTCCATGAATGCATACATTGGATCTG
The DNA here is from genome assembly GCA_937863045.1 of uncultured Polynucleobacter sp. Lineage (GTDB taxonomy): Bacteria > Pseudomonadota > Gammaproteobacteria > Burkholderiales > Burkholderiaceae > Polynucleobacter. The sequence goes on from CALMBU010000023.1 coordinate 2,369, forward strand.
CGAAGTATGAGTAGGTGCACTCTTTGCGCTCTAAGATCACAACTTCAAATTTGTCATCAGCTTTAAAAATGCCTTCGTTAGGTGCTTCAGTGATCAAGTTCTTGAACTTCATCTTCACCACTGCAGCATTACGACCTGAACGGCTGTATTCTGATTTCTGAATCACCAAAGGTTGGCCATTCAACATTACAACGTTACCTACGCGGAGTTCTTGAGCAATTTTCATCGCGATATTTCCTGAGATTTCACAAAGTCTAGAATTTTACCCTCTAAATGCCCAAGACTCGCTAACTTGTGTCTCCAAGCCTCAGAATGACTGGTCCAGGCATTTAAATGAGGCCACCAATCAGAAGCGGGGCCCCATTTCATGGCCGCCAGGCCTGTAGACCTCAGTTCAGCAGATGAAGCCTCAAAATACCGTTCTAAAAAGGCATTTAACTTCACTTCATGCGCTAAATCCGACTGCGGATAGATGTCCCAAATGAATGGTTTGCCTGCCCACTGGGCCCGCACAAAAGAATCTTCCCCGCGAACCAGGTTAATGTCGCAAACAGACAGCAAATAATCGTAATCTTCTTGGGGAATGAAGGGCAGTTGAATTAACTTCACTGCTGAATCCGCCAAAGAGAATGCTTTTTGAGTTTCGGTAGACACATTTTGTTCGGCACACAAAAACACATCCACCATCTCGCCATGCGCCAAAGCAGTTTGATTCACTGAATCAAGCCAGGCATCCAGAGGCGCTTGCTTGTAATTGAAAACAGATATTTTTTTAGAGGCGGGGCGACATGATTGGAGCACCAAAGATAAAGAGTTGGGCGGTGCTGTCTCTTTACTAGAAGTAACTTCGTACCAATCACCTAAGAGCACACCACCTGTTTTGGGTGTGAAGCCCGGGAAATAAAAATACTTGTTCAGACCATTGTTTTGCGGCGAGGGCATCAAATGCATCTCATCTGCCCAAGCCTCTGCCGTGAGGTATTCAAGATTAATCCAAATCGGCTGCCTGGAAGAAGCCTTCTGAGACGTTTTTTGAACCATTGCTTCAACATAGGGCGTTGGCAAATGACAGGCGAATGCCTCGATCACCACATCACCCACAGATGCCAAGACAGCGGGTGACTCTGCCCCAGACCATGGTAAGACCTCGATACCCAAGCTGGCACCATGGCGCACAGCGTCGCCATGGGCAATCACATTTAAAACATTTAAATCATCGCAAAATAAACGAATACGACTATCATCACATTCAACATTATTAACAGATGAGGACGATAATCGTGACAAGGCCCTGGCCAGACGCCAGCAAACACCGGCATCACCATAGTTATCGACGATTTGACAAAAGATATCCCAACGCATGTCGAATGAGACCCCTGAATCCCTCTTAAATGATGTTAAAAAATTACCTGGTTTGCCAGGTGTGTATCGCTTTTTCGATGAAGCAGGACAAATCTTATACGTTGGTAAGGCCAAAGACTTAAAAAAACGCGTTAATAGTTATTTTCAGCGCAATTTATCATCACCGCGCATCGAGCGCATGGTCACTCGCATTCGTTCTTTAGAGACCACGGTCACTCGCACAGAAACCGAGGCTTTGATTCTAGAAAACAACCTCATCAAAGAACTATCGCCGCCATTCAACATCTTATTCAGAGATGATAAGTCTTACCCATATGTGATGCTCTCTGGTCATCAGTATCCACGTTTGGCCTACTACCGTGGCAGGGTGGATAAACGACATCAATACTACGGACCATTTCCGAATTCATGGGCAGTCAGAAACAGCATTCAAATTCTGCAAAAAGTGTTTCAGATAAGAACCTGTGAAGACACCATTTTTAAAAATAGAAGCAGGCCTTGTTTATTGCATCAGATTCATCGTTGCAGTGCGCCTTGCGTGGGTAGAATCACCGAACAAAACTATGCACAAGATATCCATAAGGCAGTTCAGTTCTTAGAAGGTGATCACGCCAGCGTTATGGCTGAGTTCGAGCAGGCGATGCAGTCCTATAGTGACAACATGCAGTTTGAACAAGCTGCCATGATGCGTGACCGCATCGCGGATTTATCACAAGTGCTACAACAACAATCCATGGACACGGTTGCTGATGGTGAGGGTGATGTTGATATCTTGGCCATTGCGATGAAGGGTGGATTGGCTTGTATTAATTTGGCCATGGTGCGCGGCGGCCGTCATCTGGGTGATCGAGCTTACTTCCCCAAGATGGGCCGCTTCAAAGAAGATGCCATGCCCAACAGCGATGAGGTGATGCAAGCATTCATCACCCAACACTATTTGAGTGATGATGCTGAATCTCTCAAGCTCATCCCGAAAGTCATGGTCATTCAAGACTTCAGTGACTCTCCAGAAAATGATGAGTTACAAGAACTCTTAAATGCCAAAGCCAATAAAAAGGTGCAAATCCTCAGGCAACCTCAAGGTCAACGCAAGCATTGGTTGATCATGGCGCAAAACAATGCCGAGCTGGCTCTGACCAAGCGCCTCACAGAGGCGGGCGGGCAAGAAGCCAGAACGCGATCATTGATCGAGGTACTCAATCTTGATCTTGAAAATGCAGAAGATCTGCGCATTGAATGCTTTGATATCAGTCACACCTCGGGTGAAGCCACGCAAGCCAGTTGTGTGGTTTATCAAAAGCACGACATGCAAAGTGGTGAGTACCGCCGCTTCAATATCAACGACATCATTCCTGGTGATGACTACGCTGCCATGCGTCAAGTGCTTCACAGGCGTTATGCCAACTTCCAAGAAATCCCACCTGAGAAACAACCTCACATTGTTTTGGTCGATGGCGGTAAAGGCCAGGTCAGTATGGCCAAGGAAGTCTTTGATGAATTAGGTTTGGATATCCATATGATTGTGGGCATTGCCAAAGGCGAGGGCAGAAAAGTTGGTTTAGAGACCCTCATATTCGCTGATCAGCGTGAGCCCATGACCCTTGGTTTAGAAAGTCCAGCACTCCTGCTCACAGCCCAAATCAGGGATGAGGCTCATCGCTTTGCCATCACTGGCATGAGAGCCAAGAGGCAGAAAGCCAGAAACGTCTCGCGCCTCGAGGAAATCGAAGGCATCGGAGCCAAGAGGCGTCAGAAACTCTTGGCTCGATTTGGTGGTTTAAAGGGTGTCACCAGCGCCACCATTGAAGAGCTGCAGCAAGTGGAGGGTATTTCAAAAGCTTTGGCTGAGATCATTTATAAGCAATTGCATTAAAAAATAACACCCATAAACAAGTCTTTAGAACTTCTATTATTTAGCAATACCCTTTATCCTTGCGGCATGCCCTTTAATTTACCAATCTTCCTCACTTGGTTACGCGTTGCGACCATCCCTTTGGTGGTTGGTATTTTTTACTTGCCTGCATCTTTATTGGATATCGATGAGAAAAATCTTTGGGCCACGATTTTCTTCGTTGGTGCAGCCATCACAGATTGGTTAGATGGTTACTTGGCTCGTAAGTGGGGGCAGGTATCTGCTTTTGGTGCATTCTTAGACCCAGTCGCTGACAAACTCATGGTGGCAGCTGCATTATTGGTGTTACTGAACTTTGATCGTGTCGAGGTTTGGGTTGCTTTGGTCATCATTGGTCGTGAGATCACAATCTCAGCTCTCAGAGAGTGGATGGCGCAAATTGGCGCATCAAAGAGTGTGGCTGTTCATTTTGTGGGTAAGCTCAAAACAGCCGCTCAACTGATCGCGATTCCATTTTTGCTTTACAACGACAGATTGTTCAATCTTTTCCACACCAAAACGATTGGTAAACCCCTCATTTGGATTGCGGCAGCACTCACAGTTTGGTCGATGTTCTATTACCTCCAAAAAGCCTGGCCGATGATCAAGGCCAAAGCGAACCTCTGACCCTTGAGTCATAAAAGTCAGTAAAAACAAAGACTTTCCCCACAGTAATACCTATTCGCCAAGACGGCTAAAAAGCCCATTTATTTGACACAAGCTGAAATTATGGTAAAGTGACGGTCTTGTTGTTATGCGGGATTAGCTCAGTTGGTAGAGCGATACCTTGCCAAGGTATAGGTCGAGAGTTCGAGCCTCTTATCCCGCTCCAAATTACGAGGGAAGCTTAACCAGCTTCCCTTTTTAATTAGCAGTTTCATCCCCGGCGGGATGGCAGAGTGGTTATGCAGCGGCCTGCAAAGCCGTGTACCCCAGTTCGATTCTGGGTTCCGCCTCCAGTTATCTCAAATACACCCCTCAAAGCAGACTCAGGCTAAACTACGAATCCTAAAGATTTGCATTAGATCTATTCACTTACCATTTGATAGTACAAAAATGAAACTAAAACAAATTAGCCAATTACTCTTGATTGATTTGGTATTGCAGCTATTACCCATTGCTTACTTTGCTTATAGTTCACCATCATTTGCTGAAAATGTTCTTAGTGGCCCATTGATTCAGGCAGCTTTTTACTTATTTCTGATTTGGAAAATTTCTGGTGCAAGTAACCTGGCCAGATTTCTATTCTTGGCCTATGCGGCTGCTATCTTCTTGCCTTTGAGTGTGTTGTTCTTAATGCACAGCAGTAGTGTCGGCATGATGTTGCTTGTATTGATTCAAATAGCTATCAAAGCTTATTGCGTGTACCAATTATTTTTGACACCAACAAAGTTGGAATTCACCAAAGTTGAAGAGGAAAGTGAATTTCCTAAATTCTGATGTGCAGTTACAAGATCAGTTGCTCAAAAGCACTGATCAGTGACTCAGGCTCTTGGGCGCCTTGAAGAAGATATTCTTCATTAAGAATCAAGGATGGTACTGACTTTATGCCCATGTTCTTATAAAACTCTTCTTCAGTTTTAACCTCTTTGGCGAACTCGTCGCTGATCAATATTTCGCGAGCCCTGACTTTATCTAATCCTGCTCGAACCACCGCATCTAAGATATTCTTCTCATCATCAAGGCTCACAGCCAAACAGAAATAGGTATTGAGCAATTCTTTTTTAAGAGCCGCTTGCTTTTCAAGATCACCTTCATTCGCTGCCCAATACAACAAGCGATGACTGTTGAAGGTGTTGTAAACACGTTTACGACCATCAGGATGAAACTCAAACCCCGCCTCAAGAGCTCTGGCCCTAATTTGAGCTTGATTTGTTTTAACTTGTTCTAGGCTCAAACCATATTTTTGAGTCAAATGCTCCATGGCATCTTGGCCACCAAGAGGCATGTGAGGGTTGAGCTGAAAAGTACGGAAGTGAACTTTAAAGTCCACCACCATCTCTAGCTGGCTCATCGCCTGGGATAAATTGCCAAAACCAACAGCGCACCAAGGGCAGGCAATGTCGGAAACAAAATCGATGGTGATAATTGGTTTCATGATTTTTTTTGGGATAAAGGGTAATTAAAGCATTAAAAAAATTATTTGAGCTTAAATTACAATCAAATTCTGTTTTAACTCATCAGAAATCACGGCAAATAAAAGTGTCTGCAAACAATAGCTTTGAATGTCGGATTCTCAATAGCATTCACATGGTCTCAAAAGATGGCTGGAATCATCTTTTGGGGAAAGACGCCACTCCCTTTTTGCGCCATGAGTTTTTAAGTGCCTTAGAGGATTGCGCTTGCGTTGGCGGCAACACCGGTTGGCAAGTTGCGCACCTGGCCATTTATGACTCTCGCGATAAAAATCCCATTGGCTTGATGCCACTGTATTTAAAAACCCATTCTTATGGTGAATATGTCTTTGACTGGTCTTGGGCTGAAGCCTATCAACAACATGGTCTGTCGTATTACCCCAAAGCACTTTGTGCCGTTCCCTTCACGCCAGTCAGAGGGGCACGTCTATTGGTGGGCGAGAGTGATGATGCGGATGCAATACGCATTCAGTTGATAGAGCAATTAAAGCAACTATTGATACAAAACGATATTTCATCTGCGCACATTCTGTTTGCTGAACAAGAGACCCAAGAGCTTTTGCTGAAACAAGGATTCATGACCAGAGACGCCGTTCAGTTTCATTGGAAAAACCATGCTTACCAAAACATGGACGACTTTTTAAGTCAGCTCAATATGAAGCGCCGTAAAAACATTCGACAAGAACGAGCTCAGGTACAAAGCGCAGGAATATCGTTCCGTCATATTGATGGCCCAAGTGCTACCCAAGAGGATTGGACATTCTTTTACCGCTGTTATGCCAATACTTACTATGAACATCGCTCATCACCATACTTAAGTGAATCATTCTTTCAGATGCTCGGCCAAAGCATGCCAGAAAACCTTCATTTGATTTTGGCTCACAGAAATGAACAGGCAATCGCAGCATCCTTGCTCTTCGTCGATCGTTCGGGGGCCATTAAAACTGCTTATGGTCGGTATTGGGGCGCTTTGGAGTATGTGCCTTGCCTGCATTTTGAAACAGCCTATTACCAAGCAATCGAATACTGCATCAGTCAGGGCATTGATGTTTTTGAGGGTGGTGCTCAGGGCCAGCACAAAATGGCCAGAGGATTCATGCCGGTCAAAATGCAATCAGCCCATTGGCTTAAAGACCCTGAGTTCTCTAAGGCTGTTGAGCGTTTTTTAATCCGAGAGAGCCATGGCATTGAAAACTACATTGATGAACTGGCAGAGCACTCCCCACTGAAAGCAGGTGGCTTGACTCTCTAATCATTGATGAAACAATCAAATGATAAAAGGTTCAATATTTGCTAAAGTATGAATATGGGCAAACAATTCTCAATCCACCGATTCGGTAAACACTTTGTAGTGCTGGCATTGGCATTGCTCAGTGGCTGCGCCTCTTTGACCCCGCAACAAATCACCCAAAGAATTGACACCATGAGTGACTTTCAGATTTGTTTAGGAGCTCAAACCGGTTTAGATAATAGGGCTTTTGATTTAGATATTGCCGTTGTTGCCGCTGCCAAGGAGCGCATCACACAACGCAAACTTGATTGTTCTGCCAAGCACGATGAGATCGTGCGCTTCTTGGTCACATCCCTCAAGCAAGAGCAGAAATACCGCGAGCTTTATTTCCCTAGAACAGGTTTTTGGCGTTTTTAAATGACGAATTTTTGTCAATGTATCATCGCCATATGACTTTAAATAAAGGGGCGGGTGTTTAAGCGAGGTTTTTCTTGTAGCAATGCACCTGTTATTAATTTGGATAGTAAAGACCAGCCACTGATTGACGATATTCGACTATTGGGTCGAATTTTAGGTGATACGATTCGCCTGCAAGAAGGCCGAGACTCGTTTGAACGAGTTGAGTTTGTCCGTCGCCTCAGCGTTGCCTATCGCCGCGATGCCAATGAGGCTGCTGGTAAAAAATTAGAAAAATACCTAAAAAAACTTAAGTCTGATGACGCTGTTTCAGTTATCAGGGCGTTTAGCTACTTTTCACACCTATCAAACATTGCCGAAGACCTTCATCGCATGCGTCGTCGCAGACTTCGTGAGCAAGAAGGTTACATTGGCTTGAAAGGTCAAGACGGCTCTTTGGAAAAAAGTTTTGCCTTGCTTAAAAAGCAAGGTCTATCACTCAAAGAAATTGGTTTAGCAATACAGGACTTTCATATATCACCAGTTTTGACCGCCCATCCTACCGAGGTGCAGCGTGCAAGTCTGCTTGATGCTGAGCGAGATATTCTCGAATTATTGGCTCACAGAGAGGTCTTGAGTCATCCACGAGATTTATCTGGTAATGAAAAACTCTTGCGTGCCAAAGTCTCGCAATTGTGGCAAACAAGGTTGTTGCGCTTTTCAACCCTGACGGTACAAAACGAAATTGATAATGTGCTGTCATATTACCCACGTACTTTATTGACGGCTGTGCCACATTTGTATGAGGGCATTGAAGATTTATTAAAAGCTGATCAAATCCCCCCTGTTTTACAAATGGGGCATTGGATCGGTGGTGATCGAGATGGCAATCCATTTGTGACCGATCAAACCATGGCGTATGCACTTCAAAGACAAAGCCAAGTTATTTTTAAATACTACTTGAATGAGCTTGAGTTACTGGGCAAAGAACTATCAATGTCGACTCGCTTGGTCAATGTGAGTAAAGAGTTGACTAAATTGGCTGACGAATCAGGCGATCATCAGGAGCACCGAACAGATGAGCCCTATAGGCGTGCCTTGATTGGTATCTACCGCAGACTCATGGCGACCATGTCGAACTTATCCAATCACAGCAATGCCGAGTTCAGGTCTGCAACCAAGTTGGGACAAGGTGAGCCTTATAAAGATATCAAGATGTTCATTGATGATTTATTGATCATCAAGCATTCTTTATTGGAAAACCATGGCGATCTTATCGTTCATTTACGTTTAAAAACATTGATACGCGTAGCAACGGTATTTGGCTTTCACTTGGCCACTTTAGACTTAAGACAAAGCTCAGATAAACATGAAAACGCCATTGCCGAGTTGCTTCAAAAGGCGGGCATTGAAAAGAACTACAAAGAATTAACGGAATTAAGAAAGCGTGAATGTTTGCTGAAGGTTCTGGCAGACCCAAGACCTTTGAGAGTTCCCACTTTTAACTACAGTGCTTCAACTCAAACTGAATTAGATGTTTTTACTGCAGCAAAAAATATCATTGAATCCTACGGTCGTGATGCCATTCGCCAACACATCATCAGCCATACCGAATCAGTCAGTGATTTACTGGAGCTATTGGTATTGCAGAAAGAAGCCAGCTTATTAGAAGGCTCCATAGACAAAGGTCGCCTTGCATTGATACCTGTGCCTTTGTTTGAAACCATTCATGATTTACAGCAGGCCGCTCAAATCATGAAGGAATTTTATGCTTTGCCACATATTGCAGATTTGATCATGCGCAGCGGTCATACCCAAGAAATCATGCTTGGTTACTCAGACAGTAATAAAGATGGCGGTTACCTCACCAGCAACTGGTCGCTCTATCAGGCGACAGAAGAATTGGTGCGCTTATTCAAGCAATATCACGGCATCAAGTTGCGTTTGTTCCATGGCAGAGGCGGTACTGTGGGCCGTGGCGGTGGACCTAGTTATGAGGCCATTTTGTCTCAGGCGCCTGGCTCGGTCGATGGGCAAATTCGATTAACAGAACAAGGTGAGGTGATTGCAAGCAAATACTCTCATCAAGATATGGCCAGACGTAACTTAGAAACTTTGTTTTCGGCGACCTTGGAGGCAACTCTTATCAAGAGTAAGCAGAAAATTCCGGAGGAGTTTAAGTTGGTGGCGCAAAAGCTCTCAAGCTCCAGCAACCAAGCTTATAAAAAGCTTGTGTATGAAGATAAGTCGTTTGCAGATAATTTCTTTGCAATCACGCCTATCAGTGAGATTGCCCATTTAAATTTAGGTTCTCGTCCAGCCTCTAGAACTGGCAGTCGACGCATTGAGGATTTGCGTGCAATACCTTGGAGTTTTTCTTGGGGTCAAAGTCGAATCATGCTGCCAGCTTGGTATGGTTTTGGTAGCGCCATTGAAGATTTTTTATCAAGCAATAAAACTAAAAATCGTCAATTATTGAGAAAAATGTATGCTGAGTGGCCATTTTTCAAAGCCTTGCTATCAAATATGGATATGGTCATGGCCAAGGCAGATATGAGCATTGCTAAGCGTTATATGACTTTGAATCCAGATTGGCGTTCAGGTAAGAAAATTAGCGAAGCCATTGAGCAAGAGTGGGATCGGACCACGCAGGCCCTCGAAATCATCACCCAAGAGAAGCACCGCTTGAGTCAAAATCCAAGTTTGGCGCGTTCAATCAAACACCGTTTCCCTTACATTGATCCTTTGAATCATTTGCAAATTGAATTGATTCGTCGCTGGAGAAGTGGGCAGCAGGATGATCGAACAAGATTGGGTATTCATTTGAGTATCAACGGCATTTCCGCAGGATTAAGAAATACTGGATAAAAGACTATTTTGCTGCGTTAGCATTTTTCAATTGATGGCTCTTTGAGCTTCGCTGGTAAAAATCATTGGGCTTGGATTGCACCCAGGCAATGAACTTTTGCATTTCAGCTTTTTCTTTGATGGCTTCGGCCGTGTTCAACTCCCTAGCCAATTGTGTTTCTGTGAATAAAGCATGGATTTGCCTGTGGCAAATCCGATGCAAATACTCCGTTGCTTTACCGCCCTTTGATTTTGGAACAAAGTGATGCGCATCTTTCTGGGCATTCGGAATGGGGCGGTCACAAATAGGGCAGACCAGTTCTGTTACCGAAACTTCTTTCGGGAAGGTATTGGCAAGTAGTTTTTGACGAATTTTCCCCAACATGATGGCATCTATCTTAATGTTGGAATAACAAATTTGCTGAATTCGACTTAATTCATATATACTGTATATATATACAGTACTGCTATGACTCAATCGACCAATCAACTTCTTCATCAAACCAGCTTGAGCCAAGTGCCTCAAGGCTTGTCTGGTGATTTATCGGTCAATGAGACGCCACTCATCATGCACCCATTATCGGCAGGATTTCCGAGTCCTGCGGCTGATTATGCGGCTGATGGTTTGGATCTGAATAGCTATCTGATACAGAATAAGCCAGCCACTTTCATGTTTACTGTGAGAGGTGAATCAATGATTGTGGCTGGCATCCATCATGGCGATAAGGTGGTCGTTGATCGAGCCTTAAAGCCTAAACACAAAGACATTGTGGTGGCAGTAGTCAATGGCGAATACACGATCAAGCGCTTGTACAAATACAAAGGGCTGGTTGAATTACGCCCAGAAAACCCCGACTACCCCAACATCACATTCAGCGAAGGACATGAGTTACAAATCTGGGGTGTGGTGATTGGAGTGGTCAGACGTTATTCAAGTCATTCGTCTCGGGTCTGATCATGAGCTCCTCCAATCAAAACTCCACCCATGCACCGCTGTTTGCTTTGGTGGATGTGAATAATTTTTATGTGTCTTGCGAAAGAGTCTTTGCCCCGCAGTTAGAAAAAACACCGATGGTGGTGCTGTCGAACAATGATGGCTGCGCGGTGGCGCGCAGCGCTGAAGTCAAAGCCTTGGGTGTCAAAATGGGGACTCCTTGGTTTCAGATGAAAGACTTGGCCAAGCAGCATGGCATCTTGGCGTGTTCATCTAATTACACCCTTTACCACGACATGAGTCAGCGCGTGGTCGAGATACTGCGACAGTTCACGCCCAAGCTAGAGGTCTACAGCGTTGACGAAAGCTTTCTACAAATCGAATCTGTTTTAAATGCACATGAGTCTCCCACGCATTTGGGTTCTGAGATCAAGCAGCGCATCAAGCAGTGGACGGGGCTGCCTGTTTGTGTGGGCATTGCACCCAGCAAAACTTTGGCCAAGTTTGCCAATCACTTGGCCAAAAAGAATCCATCATTCAATGGCGTTTGTGATTTAAGCAATATGCCCAAACAAGATCTTTATCAATGGATGAGCGAAGTATCGGCTGCTGAAGTCTGGGGTATTGGTAGAAAAATTGCCAAGCGTTTAGAAGGCATGGGCATGCACACAGTGCTTGATCTGGTGCAGGTATCTCCGCAAATGATGCGTTTGCAATTTGGGGTGGTGATCGAAAGACTTTGTTACGAATTGCGTGGACTATCTTGTTTGGCTCTGGAAGAGGTGGCGCCACCCAAGCAACAAATCATTGCTTCTAGAAGTTTTGGCAAATTAGTACTCAGCTTGGAAGAGCTGGCTGAATCAGTGGCCACACACACAGCCAGAGCCGCTGAAAAATTAAGAGAGCAGACATCATTGACCAGTTCAATCAGTGTGTTCATTCAAACCAATGTGTTCATGAGAAACGAAGCTCAGTACAGTCAAAGTATTCAAATACCTTTGGCGCACCCGACCGATGACACCTTGGTGTTGACTGAAATGGCCATCAAGGGGCTGAAAGAAATTTATCAAAAAGGCTTCAGGTACAAAAAAGCTGGGGTGATGCTGGGTTTGATGACTGATAAACCGCTGGTGCAATCTTCATTATTTGAAGATCATTTGGCCAAAGGCAAGTCTGTGCGCCTCATGAAAACCCTCGATTCAATCAACACACGTTATGGAGCTCAAGCCTTGCGAGTCGCTGCGACAGGGACTGACCAAGCCTGGAAAATGAAGTCGGAGAATGTTTCACCTAAGTACACCAGTCATTGGGATCAATTACCTTTGGTGTCTTGATAGAATGAATCATGAGCACCGATACATCCAACCCTTGTTTTGAATGCGGTCAATGCTGCCAAAAATTGAGGGTCTCTTTTTATCATGGCGAAATTGCTTCAGAGCAAGAGAATGACTCAACGATCAAAGTACCTCCTGAACTCACGGTTCAGTTAACGCCTCACTTGGCTTGTATGCGGGGTACGGAAACTGGGAAGCAGGGTTGTGTGGCCTTGAGTCATGATGCAGAACAAGGTTACCGTTGCACCATTTACGATCAACGACCAAGCCCTTGTCGAGCATTCAACATCTTTGAAGAGGATGGATCTTTGAACCCTTTGTGCGACAAGCTCAGAAAAGCAGCAGGCTTGAGCAGTGTGCCCACTGAATAGTTCAATGGGCAAGCAGTTGAGTCGTTAACCAAGCAATTAAGTGATTAACCAAGTAATCAAGTGAGCACAATCAACTCAGGCTTGACCACCCGAATTCTTTCATCAACGTAATAGCCACCATATTCGGTGTAACGCAAATAAACGGTCGAACATTCAGGGCATTGATGCACTGTGCAACGATTGTATGGATGAAATTTGACCGCGATCGGGGCGTTATTGGACCAAATGGTGGTGCCATTGGGATGGTATTCATCCCAAATTTCTTCTGCATCAGGATCTTTAAGCGTTCCCACAGTCTTCAAGCCATCGCGATCAAAGGTGCTAAGAATTGTTTCCCAGCAAGAGAAATCATGAGAAGCGCAATGTGAACACTGCTGCTCATCTTGTTGTGAAGCCAGAGTTAATAACTCTTGATCATTTAAAACAGGAATCATCGGTCTTCGTTTCTTAATGAGGACAGCAAGTAAATATAGAAAAACTAAGACTGACTTTGACCAGTCATCTCTTCGATCAACTCTTTGACCAAATCAAGACGAATTCGAGCGTTATCAATGCTCAATAGATGATGCTTTTGTGCTGGTGTTAGCGGTAGGATTTCGCACCAGCGATTGGCAACCCACCCACATTGCTCTAAATCATAGGGTTGACTAAAAGGCATTTGGTCTTCACGCACACCTTTTTTCTGCAGTGATGCAATGATGGCGCCGAGATTATCTGCTAACTTTTGGTGTTCATCTTGAATCGGGTGGTTGGTATCGTCTGATAAAAATTCAACATTGCCCACCCATAAACCATTTTTCTCTTTTTGACTCTGATGCACTTTAAAGCGTTTCGTGCCACGGCACTTGATGAAAAATAGGGAGGGTTGGGGAGCATCAAAATAGGTGATGTCTACCAAAGTGCCTGTTGGAAAAAATACACTGGGCTTGTCGGCGGGGTCCGCCACCTCTTTGCCCTCATCCAAGGTAACAATACCAAAAGTAGTTGAATTGGCAATACAGTCTTTGACCATGTCCAAATAGCGAACTTCAAAAATCTTTAAATCAAGTGCGCCAGAGGGGTAAAGTGTCTGGCCAAGAGGAAACAAAGGGATGGTGGTGAGTTTGGTTAACATGAATCCATTGTATTCAAGACTGGAATAAATTGCTGATCACTATCCTGTTTTAATATCAGGGTTATGACTCCCGAATCCTTGGAAAAATTGATCAGTATGAAAATGCCTTTTGGTAAGCATGCCGGACAATTGCTTTGTGATTTACCCGCCAATTATTTGTCATGGTTTGCAAGAGAAGGATTCCCACGAGGAGAGATAGGGGAGTTATTGCACTTGATGCACGAGATTGATCACAATAACTTACGGCACCTGCTCACTCAATTAAAAAAGTAAGAATCTCTTCCATTGGTAAGAATTCTCTTTGAATAAATCAGCGATTTCTGACGAATCATTTCCTCCAAATTTAGATTAACTGGATTCATCATGATTTCTTTAAGGAGAAAACACGATGGAAATGATCATTAGGAACATTGCTAGAAAAGCATCGCCCAAGCGAAGTAAAAGAACCGCAACCAGAAGAAGCCCCGGTGTTTTATCTAAAAGCATCAAGCTGGCGAAAAGTGCGGGCTATGGCTTGGGGAAATTAGCCACTTTGGTTTTCATTGGCAGGCTATAAGGTGACGTCATGAGCCAGGCGATGTGCGAGCTATTGGTTGATAAATTAATTAATTCTGATGAGTTAGGGGAAATCACAGAAACGATTCAGGTGGGCGTTGAGTCAGGGCAAGGTATTTGGCAACTATTGATGGATAACCCAATTGTCTTTGGGATGGTGATGGGAGGTGGCGTTGCCACCTACATCAGGAAGTGGTTTTTCAAGCGCTACAGAAATGTCTCACGCTGATTACTCGCCTGCCACTTTTCAGCGCTCCAAATACACCTCTCCAGGTATGTAGCCCACAGTTGGACGCATGCAGACATGAATATCATAGCCAAACTGCGCAATGGCGTGAAGCAATCTAAAGGTATTGATCTTTTTGAGATCTCCTTTGTAGAGGGCCAGGGTATCTTTGATGGGGAATTGAATCTTTTCTGCCAACACTTTTGGATTGGTTAATTTATCAAGGGTGATTTTTCTATAAAGATCTTCGAACAATAAAGCCTTGAAGTCATCTTCCTTTTTGATCAGTTCAATCACGCGGATGTCAATGATCTTCACATTCTCTTTGGGTGTATCGCTCGGTTTGATGCTGGGCTCTTTAGTACTGCGTTTGCCATCATGATGACAGGTGAGGGTAAAAATATGAGACTGTGCTGATTCGGATGGGTTTTCATCCTGTAGATAAATAGTCATATGAGCTCTCAGGGAAATTGAGCAAAGAGCTTGCCAGAAATGATCAATCTTTAAAATCAGAAAAAGTTGATTTGTTTGTAAGAGATTTCCTACAAATCCCGCCTGCTTAACGCAATAGTCTTTGTCTCACGTGATCAAGTAGACCATCACAGGCATCCTCGACCAAATCAAGCACTTCCTCAAAACCTTCGCTGCCTTTGTAATAGGGATCTGGAACAACGCTTGCCTGATTAACTTTGCAAAACTCGGTCAAGCGTCGGATCTTGTGTTTTTTATGCGGAGGGCAGCGCTGCTCCGTCAATGCAAAGTTTTCCCAATCCATCACCAGCAATAAATCATAGTGATCAAAATCTTGATCATCTAGTTGCCTAGCTGCCAGATCTGATAAATCATAGCCACGCTTGAGTGCATGTGTTTGAGAGCGAGCATCTGGCGCTTCACCGACGTGATAAGCATGTGTTCCTGCTGAATCAACCGTCACTTGATGGGATAAACCAGATTCCTCAATGTATTGGCGAAATACCCCGTGAGCGGTTGGGCTCCTACAAATATTGCCCATGCATACAAATAGAATGTTCATGGAACTCATTTAAAACAAATCCTTTTGCGACTCTTTGCGCAATAAAAAATGATTCTGTTGCGCAATACTCGTTTCTCTTCGACCCGCTTGAACGATGATGGCATCACCAGCCTTGATGCTGCCACCTTTGTGGACTTTTAAATACCAACCCGAGCGCGTGGATTGAATCATGGCTTTTGACGCACCTTTATAGCCCATGCGCGCATTGAATTTAAAGCAGGGCTCTCTCAGTTTGACAACCTCGAGCTCAACGTCGCCAATCAGCCAGTTATCACCGACCCAAACAGCATCTTCAGAAAAACCTGCCACGCTGAGATTTTCTCCAACAAAACCAAAACTTATTGGGTTGACTCTTTTAACTTCTCTGCTGAGTAATTCATTCCAAAAGGGGTAGTGTTCACTTGGGTAAGCGTAGATTGCTTTTTCAAGTCCGCCATGCGCGCTGAAGTCGGCTTGTTCGTCACCATCCAAGCCAACTGTTCTGACTTTGATGCTGATGGGCTTATCTAAAGAGCTGACAACCTCTTTTTTAATACCTGAATTCACCACCCGATGATCAGGGTGGTCAATACCGAATAAAGGTGCAATCGTGCCTGTGGAAATTGAAATGATGCGCATGCCATAATTAAATCACTGAATTGATAATTAGGTCATATATGCCTCGTTTTGCCGCCAACCTCTCCTTGCTCTATGCGCATCTGCCTTTTTTAGAGCGAATCAAGGCCGCAAAAGAAGATGGTTTCGAGGCGATTGAATGTCAATTCCCATACCAAGAGAATTCTGGGGCAGCCTTGAATGAAATTGCGCAACTGATGACGCAGCTTGAGTTACCCATGGTGCTGCATAACTTGCGTGGGGGTGATTGGGCCAAAGGTGATCGAGGCTTGGCTTGCGACCCAGCCAGAGTGGAAGAATTTAGAAAAGGCATTCCTGACGCCATCAGTCACGCCCAACATTTGGGCGTGAAGCAATTGAACTGTTTGGCTGGCATCTTGCCTGAAGGCGTAAGTCGCAATCAAGCGCAAAAAACATTGATTGAAAATTTAACGTTTGCAGCAGAAGAGTTAAAAAAATTCAATATCAAACTCTTGATTGAACCCATCAATACATTTGATATGCCAGGATTCTTTCTATCCAGTAGTCAACACGCTCTAGAAACCATCATGGCAGTTCCATCAAACAATCTTTATCTTCAATACGATGCCTATCATGCTCATCGCATGGGTGAAGATATTCTGAACATAGAAGAGCTGATGCCTTTCATTGAACACATTCAGGTTGCGGATCATCCGGGTCGTCATGAACCTGGCACTGGAGAAATCAACTACCCTGATTTTTTCATGTTGCTTGATGATTTGGCTTATGAGGGTTGGGTTGGTTGCGAATACAAAGAACTGCATCAAGCTAATTTCTTAAAGACCTGATGGGTCCGCACTACAACTGAAGCATTGAGACACAAGGCTTTGCACTCAAGAAGGCTATTCAGAGGATAATCAAGCTTCAAGACATTATTTAGCCCTTCTTATCAATTTTTGACATGCTATTAGACCCACCACTAACATCTCTGGCCTCGGTGCCGAAAACTATTCAAGAGAATGGCTATGTCGTTTTATCTCCTGAGCAATTTTTTGAGCTCTCGCAACACCATCTGACTGAGTGGCAGGGTTTATCACCCACTTGGAAAAATTTACCAGCTGATGCTTATTTAAAAGATGGTGGTCGTTACCGTCAAAGAAGGCATGCCAGTTTTGTGATTAAAAGTAATTCAGTGACATTGGCACCACATCGTGCTCATTGGCAACCAATGTCTTATAACGCGCTACATGGTGGTATTGATCGTTGGTTTGAACCATGTGAAGAAGCTTTTGCAAACTCAGCGGCACTCAAAGATTTTTTATTGAACTTGGCGCTTCAGTTTGATCAAACACAAAACAATCTTGATGAATCCAAACCTTGGTTCGTCGAGGTTCATCAATTCAGAATTGATACGACCGATGGTATTGGTCGACCAACACCTGAGGGTGCGCATCGTGATGGCGTTGAATACGTCGCTGTTTTGATGCTTGAGCGTCACGGCATCAAGGGTGGAGAAACCAGGGTATTTGAATCCAATGGACCGCAAGGCCAGCGCTTCACTTTGCAAAAACCCTTTAGCTTGTTATTGCTCGACGATGCTCGGGTGGTTCATGAAACAACACCCATTCAACCAATCGACCCTAAAGCTTCTGAACAGGGTTGGCGGGACACCTTGGTGGTGACCTACAGACGTGGCGGCTTTCAGGATAGTCCTAGCACTTAAAATCCAAGACCCAAGAATTAAGACAGCTACCTCAAGGATGAGGGTGATTGATCAATTGATGGGACATGTACTGACCCGATTGATTAACTTTCACCAGCACCATGCTGCCTGAACTCAAGGATTGACCTGTGAATGCTTGAACGTTCACTTGGTGGGTGACCATGATCACAGGTTTGCGTGGAGAAGTTTTAAGTAGCTGTGCAATCTTGAGTTGAGTTAAACGAGTCTGCTCTTGGCGATTGCCGCGATTTTCAAAAAATGATCCAAGACCGGGCTCAACTGTCACAGCGCCTTTGTTCAAAAGAGTGCCCGTATCTTTGCAGCGGCACCAAGGACTGCTATAGACCTGCGCACTCGTGATGCCCTGACTGCTCAACCATTGCCCAATCATCCTGGCTTGAGTCTTGCCTGCTTCGCCGAGATTTCTTTGGGTACTGCAATCGCTCAAGTTGTAACCATCTGGATCGCTGTAGCCTGGCGCATCAGCATGACGCATCATCAGAACATAAGAACCAGTTTCTAAATCTTCTTTTAAGCCAGCATGAGTCAATTGACTGGCAATCATCAAAAGGCAAGCGATCAAGAAGTGACTGATCAAATTTGACGATCTGAGTGAGCTTAAATAACTTGGCGAAATACTTTTCATAGAAATCACTTTCTTTTCATTTCTTTGGCTTCTTTTTCAAGACGTTTTTTATTCTCAGCGGCAATACTCAAGTCAGGTTTCAAAACTGAGGTGTGAACAATTTTGCTTGGGTTCATGGTCAGGGGCACATATTCTTGTTTGGACCAAGCATTTGCATAGCTTGAGTAATGACGACTATTGACCCAGCCTGACTGTCCGGTTTGATAAATAAACTGAGACTGATCTAAATTAGATAAGTCATAAATCGCACGCATGCTCGCCCCTTTGTTCACAGTGAAAGGATTGCTGGCATTACCTAAATTCATGAAGCCTAAATTGACAGTGAAAGCATCGCCAGGAGTGGGGCGCGTGATTTCAAACTTATTTTTTAATAAAGGGACTTTGCTGAATGGGCGATGCTCTGAAACCGCCACATGCAGGTTACCCCATTTCCATGATTGAGGTGATCCAGTCATGCGCTTGCTCAGATCCTCTAGGGCTAGAGTCAAGGCTTCGTCCATCAGATTTTCACAAGTTTCAACTTCTTGAGTGCTGGGTTTATCACACCAAAATGCTGTTTGAGCATTACCCGCTTGATGCATCTTCATGATGTGATGAAGACCGGAGCGGAAATCTCGTTTGCCATATTCAAGGGCAAAACTTTTACCGAGTTTTTCGGCGAACATCAAACGCGTTAACTGATGAGCCCAGGCGTTATAAATCGTGGCTCCTGCGCTATCAAGGCTCATCTTGCCATCGAAATTAGCGATGATGCCTTTAGCTTCATTGGCATATTTATGAGTTGAATTGGCTGCTTGCAACAATGGAATTAAATCCACTGCTGATAATGAAAGAACATCTGCTTGGATGGCTTTCATACTGGCCATATCGTGTTGCTCAGTCGCATTGATCAATTGTTCAATGCGCTGCTGACGATAGGGCATGTGCCAATCTGTTGTCAGAGGATGCGGGTCATTGGCGCTGTGCACACGTTGATTGGCAGTGGCAATGAATGCGCTTGAAGGATTTTTTTCTTTTGGCAATTCATCTTTACCAAAGTAGGGGCCCCAATCGTATTGAGTATCCCAAGCAAGACCAGGCGCAATCCCAAACAAGCCCTTACCTTTACTTCTTTTGGGCGCCACCCCAGCGGCGCGGTAAGCAATCTGACCATCTTTATCCGCCATCACCACGTTTTGCATGGGAGCGTGGTAATTTTTGAGGGCGCTCTTGAACTCATCCAAGTTTTGCGCTTCATTCATTTGGAAGCCTGCTTTCAAAGTTTGATTACTCACTTCTAGTGCAGTCCAACGCAAAGAGATGGCAAATTTATCTGTGTTGATCAAATCTTGCGCACGTTGATAAGCATCAGAGATAACGGGACCGTGCCTGGTTTCTCGGGTCAAAAATTTGAAAGGCTCTTTGCCTTTGATGGCAATCGTTTCTTCGCGAAGAACAAAGTTCTCGTAACCCTGGGGAGTTTTGTATCGTCCGGCATTGTTTGGATCGATGGCCTCAATGTACAAATCCTGCACATCAGGATCGGTGTTGGTGAAGCTCCATGCCACGTGGGTGTTGTGACCTAAAACCACGCCAGGAATGCCTGGCAAGGTGGCTCCGATGACATTCATCTTCGGTGCCTGAATATGTGCAAAGTACCAAATGGCCGGAGTGGTCAAGTTCAAATGAGGGTCGTTGGCCAACAGTGGTTTGCCACTCACAGTCTTACTGCCACCGACCACCCAATTATTGGACCCAATACCCTCTGAGCCACCTGGTAAAAACTGTAAAAATTCTTTTTGGTTTTGAGTTTGAGTTTGCTTTAGCTCAGCCTTGGCAGCAGAAGACTTTGTGCTTGGATTTTTCTTTTCTTTGAACAAGCCTAGGTCGCGATACATCTTGGCAAAATCAACTGAGCTCGCAGGAGCCTCTCCTGGGTAAGGTGGTAATACTTGCCAAATATGTTCGGTGCTCATAGAGGCTGACATCTCTAGGCGCAAAAACTCCTTGTGCCAATTGCCGCCCAAATCCAATGCCATCATCAAAGACCAAGCAACAGAATCAGCAGGCCCCCAGTTGCCAGGCTTGACTCCCAGAATCATGAATTCAGGTGGAAGCGCCCAGCCTAAGCGAGTAAATCCCTCGTTCACACCATCGATATAAGCTTGAATATGGCGCTTGTATTCAATCGGGTAGTTTTCATATTGTTTTTCAGCAGCGCGACGTATGCCCAAGGTGCGGATGAACTTATCAATCGCAACCGTATCTTGACCAAGAATTTCAGAGAGTTTTCCAGAGGCCAAGCGACGATTGAATTCCATCTGCCAAGGGCGTTCTGTGGCGTGCAAGAAGCCCAGGGTGTGCCATGCATCTTCTCGGCTACTTGCCACGATATGAGGCAGGGCATATTCATCAAATTTGATGGTGACTGGGGCGCTGATACCGGGGGTGATCAGCTCTGCATCCAGTTGATCTTTGG
Source organism: uncultured Polynucleobacter sp. (assembly GCA_937863045.1). Classification (GTDB taxonomy): domain Bacteria; phylum Pseudomonadota; class Gammaproteobacteria; order Burkholderiales; family Burkholderiaceae; genus Polynucleobacter. The sequence goes on from CALMBU010000023.1 coordinate 23,201, forward strand.
TGGAGAAAAAGTACGCCACCAAGGCACTCAGCCCTGTAATCAGCAAAAGTACCAAAATTAACAATAGATTGCGCCAAAAAACTCTTCGGCGGGGTCTTTGATTTGAAGCTCCAAGATACATATTAGGTAAAACCCCTAGCAAAAATAACGTTTATATAGGTGCGTATTTTTTCACAGAGTGCTAAATTAATCTCATCTTGCGAAATATATTCTCAAGGTTGGTAGATCTGTTCATAAAAGAGGAGACTTAAATGTCAGAAAAGAAAGTTCAATCACGTCGTAAATTTATTGCCACGTCAACAGCAGCGGCTGCTGGCGCAGGTACGCTTGGCTTCCCAATGATTGCAAAAGCGCAAACAGTTAACTTGCGCTTCCAGTCAACATGGCCAACAAAAGATATTTTCCATGAGTACGCCACAGATTTCTGTGACAAGGTTAACAGGATGTCTTCAGGTCGCTTGAAGATTGATCTTTTGCCTGCAGGTTCAGTTGTGCCAGCTTTCGGTCTATTGGACGCAGTTAGCAAAGGTACATTGGACGGTGGTCACGGTGTGGTTGCTTACTGGTACGGTAAGAGCCCAGCTCTAGCGTTGTGGGGATCAGGTCCAGCCTTCGGTATGGACGCCAACATGGTGCTTGCATGGCATGAGTACGGCGGTGGTAAGGCAATGTTGGACAGCATCTACAAATCATTGAATTTGGATGTTCAGTCTTTCCTATACGGCCCAATGCCTACACAGCCACTCGGTTGGTTCAAGAAGCCAGTGACCAAAGTTGCTGACATGAAGGGTCTTAAGTACCGTACCGTTGGTCTTTCAATTGACATCTTCAAGAGCATGGACGTTTCAGTGAACGCTTTGCCAGGTGCTGAGATTGTTCCAGCCTTGGATCGCGGTCTATTGGACGCTGCTGAATTCAACAACGCATCTTCTGACCGTCTATTGGGCTTCCCAGACGTTTCTAAAGTATGTATGTTGCAATCATTCCACCAAGCTTCAGAGCAGTTCGAGATTCTTTTCAACAAGAAGAAACTAGACTCTATGCCTGCAGAATTGCGTGCCATGATCGGCGTAGCTGTTCAAGCTTCTTCAGCAGAAATGAGCTGGAAAGCCATCGATCGTTACTCAAAAGACTACATTGAGATGCAACAGAAGCAAGGCGTTAAGTTCTACAAGACGCCTGACCCAATCTTGCGCGCTCAATTAGCTTCTTGGGACAAGATCATTGTTGACAAAGCTGCAGAAAATGCTGATTTCAAGCGCGTTCTTGAATCTATGCGTACTTTTGCTCAGCGTGCTTGCCGCTGGCAGAACGATACCAACGTTGATTACAAGATGGCTTACAACCATTACTTCGGACCTAAGAAGGCTCCAGCTAAGTCTTAATCCCTTGTAATTGATGTAAAATAAACACCCACCTAGGTATACTAGGTGGGTGTTTGTAGTTTTGTAGTTATGAAATTAGTACTATAAAAATAATACGAGAGACATATGCAAAAAATCCTTTTAACGGTGGATAAGATTTCCACCAAGGCTGGCCAAATCTCAGCCATTTCTGTCGTGCTTTTGACTGCATTGATTTGCTGGGAAGTTTTCAATCGTTATGTCTTGAGCAATCCCCATGATTGGGTGTTTGACATTACCTACATGCTATACGGCGTGATGTTCATGATGGCGGGTGCCTATACCCTGTCTAAAAATGGACATGTGAGAGGCGACGTTCTTTATGGTTTTTTTAAACCAAGAACACAGGCCTTATTCGACCTAATTCTTTACTTTGTGTTTTTTATTCCAGGCATCATTGCTTTGGTTTACGCAGGTATTCATTTCGCTGGAGACTCATTCGCCATCAATGAGCACACAACCCAAACTGCCAATGGCCCGCCCATTTGGCCTTTCAAAATGATCATTCCAATTGCTGGTGGCCTATTGCTCATCCAGGGTTTTGCAGAAATCATTCGTTGCATCGTTTGCCTTAAAACAGGTGAATGGCCTAAGCGTGAACATGATGTGGAAGAAGTGGACGTTGATAAATTAAAAGCCATGGTTAGCCATGAAGATGAAAAGAAGGGTGCTTAACCATGCGTAAGGAACTTTATTTCGGTTTTAGCATCATGGCCGCGATCGTGGTCGGTACATTGATTGCAATGCCATCATTCTCAGACATGACCAATGGTCATTTGGGTTTATTGATGCTCAGCTTGGTGGTAGTTGCCATCATGTTGGGTTTCCCAACCGCCTTTACCTTAATGGGTATGGGCATGATCTTCGCTTTGTTTGCTTTCTTGAGCCAAGGTGAGGGAGCTACTCAAGCAGTTGATCGAACTCTGGCGCTGATGGTGCAAAGAGCATTCTCTGTGATGACCAATGATGTTTTGATCTCAATTCCTTTGTTTGTGTTCATGGGATATTTGGTTGAGCGTGCCAACTTGATTGAAAAGCTATTCAAGAGTTTACATTTGGCTTTGGCAAGACTTCCTGGCGCTTTAGCTGTTGCCACTTTGGTCACTTGCGCTATTTTCGCTACCGCGACTGGCATCGTTGGTGCCGTGGTGACTTTGATGGGCTTGTTAGCTTTGCCGTCAATGTTAAAGGCAGGTTATAGCGTCAAACTATCAGCTGGCGTTATCACTGCGGGTGGTTGTTTGGGTATTTTGATTCCACCATCAGTGATGTTGATTGTGTACGGCGCAACTGCTGGCGTATCAGTGGTCAAGTTATACGCAGGCGCTTTTTTCCCAGGCCTCATGTTGGCAACTTTGTACATTGGTTATGTGATCATTGTGGCTAAGTTAAAACCTGAGCTTGCACCACCAATGCCTAACGTTGATCGTTTGGTAACGTTAACGCCTCCATCAGAAATATTGGCCAAGTACAGCCAGCGTGCATTACCTGGTTTATTGGGTGTGATGAAGGGTCGTGCAGCCAGCAACATGAGCTTGGGTGAGTTGTTTAAGCAATTCTTGATCATCATCGGTCCTTTGGTTTTCTTCGCAGTTGTGATGACATCTATGTATGGCGTTGCAACCAAGCCGGTTGAAGTGAGCATTGTTTCTGAGATGGTGAGCGATGGCGGCATGATCAGTCTGGAATCAGCTGAGGAATCTGAACAATCTCAAGCGGAGGGTGTTTCTTTGCCTCCTGGTGCTGAGGAAGACGCTAAAGAAGGTCAGCCAGCTGCTGCTACAAATGTTGGTGCAACGGGCATGTCAGAATTGCCTTCAGGTGATGGCGCCGCTGCAGAGCGCGCGCCTGTGCCGATGTGGTACTGGATCACTCTGGGTATTGGTTTGTTGATTGGCGCATTGTTCTACTACACCTTGACCCTCAAGCGTCTAGAGGTATTCAAAATGCTCTTGGGGTCATTCTTCCCGCTAGCAGCACTCATTTTGATCGTTCTAGGTGCGATTGTGTTTGGTTTGGCAACGCCAACGGAAGCGGCTGCCTTAGGTTCATTTGGTGGCTTTGTTTTGGCTTGGGCCTACAAACAGCTCAATATGGAAGTAGTCAAAGAGTCAGTATTCTTGACAGCTAAAACAAGCGCCATGGTCTGCTGGTTGTTCGTCGGATCATCTATCTTCTCAGCAGCTTTTGCTTTGCTGGGCGGTCAAGAGTTGATTGAAAAGTGGGTCTTGGGTCTTGGTTTGAGCAAGATTGAATTCTTGATTCTTTCACAGATCATCATCTTCTTGTTGGGTTGGCCATTAGAGTGGACAGAGATCATCGTTATTTTCATGCCGATCTTTATTCCTTTATTGGTTCACTTCCAAGTTGATCCATTGTTCTTTGGCTTATTGGTTGCTTTGAATCTACAAACAGCGTTCTTGTCACCACCTGTGGCGATGGCGGCTTTCTACCTCAAAGGTGTTGCCCCGCCACACGTGACCTTGAATCAAATCTTCGCCGGCATGATGCCTTTCATGGCCATCCAGGTGTTTGCTTTGGTCTTGTTGTACATGTTCCCAGCCATTGGCATGTGGTTGCCAAGCGTGCTGTATAACTAAAAAGCTGCTTCCTCCGGTTAACAAACCCCGCTTTTGCGGGGTTTGTTTTTAATGTATGTAAAATGCTGACTTCGTTACAAAATAACGAATCAGTTGAAGTGAGTTAGAAGTAAAGCAGATGTAAAAAATACAACTATTTACGTCTACAATGACAAAAGTACTATGCCCGAGTGACGAAATAGGTAGACGTAAGGGATTTAAAATCCCTCGGCTTAAACAGCCGTGCCGGTTCGATTCCGGCCTCGGGCACCAGGCTTCTTAACAGCTAGGTGCTTTTGATGACAACAGTAAAAAATTCTTTATCTCTTCCAAAAATGACCGCTAAAGCTCGGCAGAGGGTAGCGGTTTTTTTATGCTTAAGCGCATTGGCCACTGTGTCATGGTGGCAAAGCGTCCAAGCACAACCTCAACCCGCTGAAATCCTGGCGATTTATTTCACGCCTCCTGCTGGAGCGGCCTCTGGCTTGATCAAGCAAATCGACGGCGCTAAAAAATCAATCAAAGTGATGGCTTATGGCTTTACTGCTACGAATCTCGCAGAGGCTCTTGTGAGAGCAAAACGCAGGGGTGTTGATGTCGGACTCATTCAGGACGAAAAAAGCGCTCAAAACAATCGCGAGACCCTACCAATCTTATTGGCAGCCGGTATTGAGGTGCGCAGCGATGGCAAACATGCCATACAACACAATAAACTGATGTTGATTGATGACGACATCGTGATCACGGGCAGTTATAACTTCACTAATTCAGCAGAAAAGCGCAACGCTGAGAACATCATGATCGTTCGCTCAACTTATGCTGCCAAAAGATACGCTGATAACTGGAAAATACATTGGGACCATTCTGAAAAAGTCACTGATTCACCGCCAGCCAAAGCAAAGCGTTAAGTTTGATCAATCATGAAGATGCGCAAAAAATCAGATTTACCCACCAAGATTTGCCTAACTTGTGGACTACCTTTTACCTGGCGTAAAAAGTGGGAAAAGGTTTGGGAAGAGGTGAAATACTGCTCAGACCGCTGCCGAGCAAAGAAGTGATTCTGTTAATACAATCACTCTCATGAAGAAACCCATCATCGCCCCAGCAGATGTATCGCGCATCATTGAAATGGCTTGGGAAGACCGCACGCCATTTGATGCCATCATGCAAAGCTATGGCTTGAATGAGTCTCGTGTGATTGATTTGATGCGCCAAGAAATGAAACCAAGTTCATTTAGGATGTGGCGCAAACGTGTGACCGGTCGCGGTACCAAGCACGCTGCCTTGCGAAGTGGGGAAGTGAAGCGCGCTTACTGCCCAACCCAATACAAACCCAAATAAACAAGCAGGCAAATCCGAAGCACTCATTTGAGTATGAGCTTAATTCGGCTCCGTCACAAATCCTATTTTTGTTAATCCTGAACGCTTGGCCGTAGATAAAACCTGGGCCACTGATTCATAGCGAACATTTTTATCGGCTTTGAGTTGAACCTCGGGTTGAGGAGATTTCTTCGCTGCTGTTTGAGCGTAAATCGACAAAGTATTCAAATCGATGGGAGAGTTATTCCAAAACACTTGACCGTTGGCAGCAATGCTCAGATTGATGGATTCGGGTTTAACGTCATTGCGTTGACTGCTGGCTTGAGGTAGGTCTACTTTGACTGCGTGCTGCATCACTGGAATGGTGATCATGAAAACAATCAACAACACCAACATCACATCCACCAAAGGCGTCATGTTGATTTCAGCCATCGGTGGGCTGTCATCATCTCCGATTGGTTCGTTACCAAAGGCCATGATTAATCCTGAGAGCTGATGCGAGTGTTACTAGAGCTACCAGAGCCACTAGATCCACCCACGGTGGCACCAGTGATGAAGTAGGCGTATAGATCATTGCCAAAGCGATTGAGCTCGGCGATCAAGACCTTGTTGATGCGGCTAATCGCGTTATAGCCCAACACTGCTGGAATCGCTACTGCCAAGCCCAAGGCCGTCATGATCAAGGCTTCACCAATTGGACCAGCCACCTGATCAATCGTGGCTGTGCCTGAAGTACCAATCCCTACCAAGGCGTGGTAAATGCCCCACACAGTGCCAAACAAGCCAATGAAGGGCGCTGTGGCACCCGTTGAAGCCAAGAAGGTTAAACCTTGTTGCAGGCCGCCGACTGATTTATCAATGCTGATCTTCAAGCAACGTGTGAGCCAATCTGATGCATTGATGGTTTGATTCAGTTCGCTGCGGGTGCCTGATTGTTGATTGTGATGTTTCATCGCCTCTTGGGCGCTGTTAGCAAGATCACCATAAGGATTCTGATCGGCGGTCATTTGGCTAAGAGCCACATCAAAAGATGGCGCATGCCAAAAACATTCAACTTCTTTGGCCATTTTTTTAACTTTATAAAGTGCCAAGACTTTGGTCAAAATGATGACCCAAGACACAATCGACATCACCAATAAAATGATGGCAACGGTTCTGGTGACCGCATCGCCTTGTGCCCACATATTGGCAAGACCAAAAGTTTGATTCATTCAATTACTCCAAACGGAAAATATAAGGTTGTATGGCTGTTACTTTAATCGCTTTACCAGATTCTATAAAGGGTTTACATCTGACGCGCATGCCAGCATCAAGTGCTGCTTGATCTAAACGGTGAATGCCGCTGCTTTGTGCCAGCGCTACTTTTTCGACCGTACCTGATTCATTGATGAATAAACGCACCATGGTTTTACCTTCTTCACCCATGCGTCTGGATAAATTCGGATAGAAAGGTTCTGGCACACTGCATTGAGCTTGACTGATGGAGACTGTTTTAGGGTCTCCAGCACTGCTACCACCCAGACTTGCCGCCGGTAACGATGGCTCTTGGGCTGGTGCTGTGAAGCTGCCCGTGGTTGTGGTGATCGGAGCAGGGGTGGATTCAGACTTCTTTTTCTCAACAGGCTTGACTGGGGTTGGCCGCGCCACCGTTGATTTTTCTGTTTGAGGATTTGCATCCAGTAAGTTGGCAACCACTGTATCGCCCATATTGGATGCTGACTTGGTGCGATCCATGCCAGACTGAAATCCAACGATCAGAAATAAATGCATCATCACCACAAATGCAGCAATCTTGTTTGTAAGAATCCAAGTTCTTATGTTTTGCATCATGATTTCAAGAGATTCTTTATAGACTATCTATGAAAGGAGCATTAAGAAATAAAGACCGTGGATGTTTGAACGCTGTGTTGTTCAAAGGCTGCAGGGATTAATTGTTTGGCATGAGCCAATAATGCTTCAGCATCCAAAGTGGAATACAAATGAATGATTCTTGGCGGAGCTGATTGAAGTAAATGATGTTCTTCTAATTTGCGACACAGTTGTTTGACAACTGCCTCACTGGTATCAATGATTTCAACATCGGGACCAATGATTTTTTTGATCAAGGGCGCTAAAAATGGGTAGTGGGTGCAGCCCAAAACCAAGGTATCGATTTCAGCCGCTTGCATGGGTGCCAAGTGCTCACGCAACAAGGCTTCAGCTTCAGGCGTATTCAAGGCTCCTGATTCAATCAATGGAACCAAACCCAAGCCTGCTTGAGTGATCAGTTCACAATTGTGATCAAGACCTTCTAAGCCATCTAAGAGCGCTTTGAATTTGTCACTTTTCAAAGTGTTCTGAGTTGCGAGCACACCAATCTTGTGATTTTGACTTTTATGAACCGCTGGCTTAACGCCTGGCTCGATGCCAATGATGGGGATTGCAGGCATTTCATGTCTGATGTGCGCAATGGCTTCAGCGGTGGCTGTATTGCAAGCGATGATCAGAGCTTGGCAGCCTTCACGCACCAACCAGTGGCACAAGTCCAAGCTTCTGGCTGCAACCCATTCACTTGATTTTTCACCATAGGGTGCATTGGCTGAATCAGCCAAGTAAACATAATGATGGGAGGGCGCTTGGCGCAGGGCTTCATTCAGGACGGTGAGACCACCGATGCCTGAATCGAAAACCCCGATCGTTGCCAATTTCGCTGACCTAAATGAGTGGGATCAAGCTTGAGCGACTGGAATTTTTCCAATCTTGGCTTGCCACTCTTTAGGGCCTGTGTTGTGCACAGAAGTGCCGGTGGAATCCACCGCCACTGTCACAGGCATGTCTTGAATCGTGAATTCGTAAATGGCTTCCATGCCTAAATCAGCAAAGCCGACCACTTTCGATTCTTTGATTGCTTTTGATACCAAGTAAGCAGCGCCACCCACAGCCATTAAGTAAGCAGACTTGTGTTTCTTGATTGCTTCAATTGCTACGGGACCACGTTCAGCTTTGCCCACCATGGAGATCAAGCCAGTCTCAGCCAGCATCATCTCGGTGAACTTGTCCATGCGTGTGGCCGTTGTCGGACCTGCAGGACCCACCACTTCATTACGAACTGGATCAACTGGACCTACGTAATAGATCACACGATTCTTAAAGTCGACCGGTAATTTCTCACCTTTGGCCAGCATGTCGGCAATTCGCTTATGAGCCGCATCGCGACCTGTCAACATCTTGCCGTTTAACAACAGAGTTTGACCAGGTTTCCAGCTTGCCACTTCTTCAGGTGTGAGGGTGTCTAGATTCACGCGAGTTGATTTCTCTGTGTTCGGTGTCCAAGCAACATCAGGCCATTCTGAAATTGATGGAGGCGTCAATACGGCTGGACCATCACCGTGCAAATGGAAGTGCACGTGGCGTGTGGCCGCGCAGTTAGGAATCATAGCGACTGGTAATGAGGCTGCATGAGTTGGGTAATCCATGATCTTCACATCAAGCACAGTGGTCAAACCGCCCAAGCCTTGTGCGCCAATACCAAGGGCATTGACCTTGTCCATGATTTCCAAACGCAACTCTTCAATACGGGTCTTTGGGCCACGGGCAATCAATTCATGAATATCCACGGGAGCCATCAAAGACTCTTTGGCCAATAGCATGGCTTTTTCTGGTGTGCCACCAATGCCAATGCCTAGAATGCCAGGAGGGCACCAGCCAGCACCCATCATTGGCACAGTTTTAACCACCCAATCAACGATGGAGTCAGAAGGATTCAACATGACCATCTTGCTCTTGTTTTCTGAACCACCACCTTTGGCTGCGCAAATCACTTCAACGCCATCACCTTCCACGATTTCATAGTGAATCACGGCTGGGGTGTTGTCTTTTGAGTTGGTGCGTTTGCCGGCAGGATCTAATAGAACAGAAGCGCGTAATTTGTTATCGGGATGGTTATAGGCACGACGCACACCTTCATTGACCATGTCGGTGACGCTCATTTTGGCGTCCCATTTAACGTTCATGCCAACCTTCAAAAACACCACAGCAATACCAGTGTCTTGGCACATCGGGCGCTTGCCTTCTGCGCACATGCGACTGTTGGTCAAAATTTGAGCAATCGCATCCTTGGCAGCAGGGCTTTCCTCACGTTCATAGGCTTTACCCAGGGCGGTGATGTAATCCAAGGGGTGGTAATAAGAAATGTACTGAAAACCATCAGCAATACTTTGAATAAAGTCGTCTTGGCGAATTGCACTCATAATTTTTTTTATAAAGGTTTGAAAGACCTCTATTTTACCTAGGGAAAGTTGCCATTTACAGATATCATTTATGTGTTTATCTTAAGTGTTTGAGAAAACAAGGCTGATATCCCTGTAGCCCCTAGGGGTAACCCTGATGAGCGCTGAACTTTATTGAAATTGTCAGTCAGTTGTCAGTACGCGAGCCTAATCTCGAACTTTGTCAAAAACGCTGCCTAGAAAGTAGGAGAAAAGTATGTCCGGTATGGAACAGTTGTTAGTAGAAAATCGTGTGTTTAACCCACCAAAAGCATTTGCTAAGCAAGCAGCCATCACAAGCATGGATCAATACAATGCGATGTGCAAAGCTTTTGATAAAGATTTCAATGGTACTTGGGCACGCTTAGCAAAAGAAAACTTGTTTTGGAAGAAGCCATTCACCAAAGTTTTAGATGAATCTAAAGCTCCTTTTTACAAGTGGTTTGAAGATGGTTTAACGAATGCTTCTTACAACTGTATCGATCGCAATATCAAAAATGGCATGGCTAAGAAAACTGCCATCATTTTTGAAGCCGACGGCGGTGAAGTTTCAAAAGTAACTTATCAAGAATTACATGACCGTGTAGCGGTATTTGCTAACGGTTTGAAAAAACTAGGCATCAAAAAAGGTGACCGCGTCGTTATTTACATGTCGATGTCAATCGAAGGCGTTGTAGCGATGCAGGCATGTGCTCGTATCGGTGCTACTCACTCAGTGGTATTCGGCGGGTTCTCAGCCAAGTCTTTGCAAGAGCGTATTGTGGACGTGGGCGCCGTGGCTTTGATCACTGCTGACCAACAATTGCGTGGTGGTAAAGCATTGCCATTGAAGACCATCGCTGATGAGGCCTTGGATCTGGGCGGCTGCGAGAAGCTTAAGCACGTGATTGTTTATAAGCGCACTGGCGGCGATGTGCCGATGAAGGCAGGTCGTGACAAGTGGATGCACGATGTGTCTGCTGGTCAAGCAAAAGTATGCGAGCCAGAGTGGGTGAGCGCAGAGCATCCTTTATTTGTTCTTTACACATCAGGTTCAACAGGTAAGCCAAAAGGCGTTCAGCACTCAACAGGTGGTTACTTGTTGTGGGCGATGTTGACGATGAAGTGGACCTTCGACTTGCGTGATAGCGATGTGTTCTGGTGTACAGCTGACATTGGTTGGATCACAGGACATAGCTATGTTGCTTATGGTCCTTTGGCATGCGGTGGCACACAAATCGTTTTCGAAGGCGTGCCTACTTATCCAAACGCCGGTCGTTTCTGGGAAATGATTCAGCGTCACAAAGTATCTATTTTCTACACAGCACCAACAGCAATTCGTTCATTGATCAAAGCGTCTGACACAGATTCTTCAGTTCATCCGAAGAATTACAACTTGAAGAGTTTGCGTGTCTTAGGTTCTGTGGGTGAGCCAATCAATCCTGAAGCATGGATGTGGTACTACAAGAACGTTGGTGGCGAGAAGTGTCCGATTGTGGATACATTCTGGCAAACAGAAACAGGTGGTCACATGATCACGCCATTGCCAGGTGCAACACCATTGGTGCCAGGTTCATGCACATTGCCATTGCCAGGCATCATGGCGGCGATTGTGGATGAGGTTGGTGGTGATATGCCTAACGGCCAAGGTGGTATTTTGGTTGTGAAGCGTCCATGGCCTTCAATGATCCGTAACATTTGGGGAGACCCAGAGCGCTTTAAGAAGAGCTACTTCCCAGAAGAGTTGGGTGGCAAGCTTTACTTGGCAGGCGATGGCGCGATTCGCAACAAAAAAACAGCTTACTTCACCATCACTGGTCGTATCGATGACGTTTTGAACGTTTCAGGTCACCGCATGGGCACGATGGAAATCGAGTCAGCATTGGTGGCTAATCCATTGGTTGCGGAAGCAGCTGTGGTTGGTCGTCCAGACGACATGACAGGTGAAGCGATTGTGGCCTTTGTGGTGCTTAAAGGTAAGCGTCCAACCGGTGACGAAGCGAAGAAGATTGCAACAGACTTGCGTAACTGGGTTGGTAAAGAAATCGGTCCAATCGCCAAACCAAAAGAAATTCGTTTTGGCGATAACTTACCTAAGACTCGTTCAGGCAAGATCATGCGTCGTTTGTTGCGTGTTTTGGCAAAAGGTGAAGAAATCACTCAAGACACATCAACACTTGAAAATCCAGCAATTTTGGAGCAACTCAAGCACGCGATTTAAGTTTCCTTGACTAGCGTCATCATGTAGTCATTCAGGCCGGTTACCTCACAGTACCGGCCTATTTTCTTGGGTCTGAGTCATAATCTGCATATGGAGATTCGGTCTGAATCAAAAAAGATAGGTTTTTACTACCTGCTGTTCACAGCAGGCTTTTTGCTGTTCGTTTACTTTTTAGGTTTGCTTGAGCAGACCAGTGGTTCAGGTATTTGGCTGGGCTATGTTTTCTTATTTGTCACAATCGCCATTTATGCGAGTATTGGACTGATCTGCCGGACGTCTGATATCAGCGATTACTATGTGGCGGGCCGCAAAATACCCGCCGTGTTTAATGGCATGGCCACCGCTGCTGATTGGATGAGTGCTGCGACCTTCATTGGTTTGGTGGGCATTCTATTCAGCTCTGGCTATAAAGGCCTGGCATTCATTGTTGGCTGGACAGGCGGTTTTTGTCTGGTAGCGATGTTAATTGCTCCATACATTCGTAAATTTGGTTCTTACACCATCCCTGATTTCTTGGCCATCCGTTACAGCCAAGGAAAAGAGGGTGGCAGCAGAGCTGTCAGAGTTGTGGCGGTTGGCGCCACCATCATTTGTTCATTTGTTTATTTGGTTGCTCAAATTCAAGGCGTGGGTTTGATTGTTAATCGCTTCATTGGCGTTGAGTTTGGAGTGGGCGTCTTCTTTGGTTTGGCAGGCATCTTGGTTTGTTCTTTTTTAGGTGGGATGCGTGCAGTGACATGGACTCAGGTGGCTCAGTACATCATTTTCATGATTGCCTTGCTATTGCCACTCACGATGATGTCATATAAAAAACATCAATCTATTTTTCCGCAAGCCACTTATGGTCAGATTTTGCAAGAGATTGAATTTCATGAAAAAGATTTTGAAGTCACCGCTGAAGAAAAAAAGGTTCGTGATTACTATTTAAAGCAAGCCATACTTTTAGATAAAAAAATAAATGCATTGCCAAATTCTTTTTTTGAGGGAAAAAAAGAAGCTGAAAAGAAGTTACAAGAAGCTCGCTCCAGTCAAATTCCCCTGAAAGAATTGAAGGCCATTGAAAAGAGATTGAATGACTTTCCAAAAGATCCTGCCAGCGCTTACGAACTTTGGCAGATCCAGAAAAAAGAGGCGCAACTCAAAAGTCAAACAGCCATCCCATCAATGGATCCAGCATCCAGTAAGGGCGTGGGGGTTTCTAATTTAGATAATCTTAACTTTGTGCTTTTGATTTTTTGCTTGATGTTTGGCACAGCCAGCCTGCCACATATCTTGACACGTTACTACACTACCACCAGCGTATCAGCCACGCGCTATTCAGTCTTTTGGACTTTGCTGTTTGTTGTGCTGTTCTATATCAGTGTGCCCGCCTTGGCAGCCATGGTGAAGTTGGAGCTATTTAAAAATTTGGTAGGGATTTCCTATGCAGATTTACCTAATTGGGTTTTGAATTGGCGAAAATTAGACCCCCCGGTTTTATCAATCGCTGATATCAATGGGGATGGCTTTGTGCAGTGGGCTGAATTATCAATTTCGCCTGACATGATCATCTTAGCCGCTCCTGAGATTGCCGGCTTGCCTTATGTGATTTCTGGTTTGGTGGCAGCTGGTGCGCTTGCAGCAGCCTTATCAACGGCCGATGGATTGTTGCTGACAATTGCGAATGCTATTTCACACGATGTTTACTATCACTTGGTCAATAAAAGCGCAACTCACCAACGGCGTGTCACGATTGCAAAAATCGTTTTATTGGCAGTGGCCTTGTTCGCTGCTTATGTGACCTCGCTGCGACCTGGAGACATTTTATTTTTAGTGGGCTCTGCATTCTCCTTGGCTGCCTCGAGCTTTTTTGCCGTGTTGATTTTGGCAGTATTCTCGAAAAGAATTAATCAATGGGGAGCCATTGCGGGTATGCTCACAGGGTTCTTTGTGAGCGGCACATACATTGCCTTGAATTACCCCTTTGTGTCTCGATTAACCGGTGTGTTTGGTGAGCGTTGGTTTGGCATTGACCCAATTGCATCAGGTGCATTTGGTATTCCTGCCAGTTTTGCGGCCGCATTTTTGGTCTCGTACATGACCAAAAAGAATCCGCCAGTCATCAGTCGTTTGGTGGATTATCTGCGCGAAGCCAGATCCTCTGTTTAAGTGATTTTATTTTTTTGGAAATAACTTAAGCCAGCCATCTGTGCCAAGCTTTTCCATGGTTTGCATATTGGTTTCAAAAATTGCTTCAGCTTCTGGAAATGCTTTGACTGCTTCATCGATGCTATCTTCACGCAGTAAATGCAGGGTTGGGTAAGGTGAGCGATTGGTGAAATTCGTCACATCATCAATCTCAGTTCCAGCAAATTGATATTGCGGATGAAAGCTGGCTATCTGTAATTCACCATCCAAATCCAAGTCTTCTAATAGCTGATCTGCCAATTCTAAGAAGTCGTTGTAATCAAGGAAGTCATTCAACACATTTGGATGGATCAGCAAAGTCGTGTCTGTTTTTTCACGAGAAACTTCTGCTAAAAATTCCAATTCTTGAGCCAGGCTTTCAAGTAATTGCTCCACCGTTGTGGCCTCACTCACCACGTACTTGATTTGCTCTTTGACATGCACTGCTTTGGCAAAAGGGCAGAGGTTCAAACCAATCACGGCTTTGATCAGCCAATCTTGTGTTTCTTGAATGATATTGCTGGTATTTGAGGGCATAGTTTCCAATTTCTTTGACAGATTGTGTATCGTATAGCCTTATGATTCGTATTACAGAACTGCGTTTGCCCATTGAGCATGCTCCAGAGGAGCTTGAAGCCGCTATCTTAAAGCGTTTGGGCATTACTTCTAAAGATTTAATTGATTTTATAGTTTTCAAGCGCAGTTATGACGCCAGAAAAAACATTGCATTGGCCTTCATTTATACCTTAGATGTCTCTGTAAAAAATGAAGAGGCCATTTTGGCTAAATACGGACACGATCAACACGTGCGACCATCCCCTGATACCAGTTATCACTTCGTGGCTCAAGCAAATACTCAGTTGGGTCAGCCATTATCAGAACGACCAGTGGTGATTGGTTTTGGACCCTGCGGTATTTTTGCTGCTTTGGTCCTTGCGCAAATGGGTTTTAAACCAATTGTTCTTGAGCGTGGCAAGCAAGTCAGAGAGCGCACTCAAGACACCTGGGGTTTGTGGCGCAAAAATGTTCTCAACCCTGAATCCAATGTGCAATTTGGTGAAGGTGGTGCGGGTACCTTCTCAGATGGCAAGCTCTACAGCCAAATCAAAGACCCTAAGTTCTATGGTCGTAAAGTCATTCAAGAATTCATCAAAGCAGGAGCACCCGAAGAAATTGCCTATGTGGCCAAACCCCACATTGGCACATTCCGTTTGGTGGGCGTGGTTGAAAAGATGCGTCAAGAAATCATCAGTCTGGGCGGCGAGGTGCGTTTCCAGCAAAAAGTCACTGGCTTTGAAATCAAGGATGGCGAGATGGCAGGCGTACATCTTGAGAGTGGTGAAAAATTAGCCGCCCGTCATGTCATCATTGCCCTAGGCCATAGTGCCAGAGATACTTTCAAGGCCTTGCATGAAGCTGGTGTTTATATTGAACCAAAACCTTTCTCCGTTGGTTTTAGGATTGAGCACCCGCAATCATTGATTGACCGAGCCAGGCTTGGGCCACATGCAGGCAACCCTTTGATTGGCGCAGCTGATTACAAGTTGGTGCACCATGCCAAAAATGGTCGTGCTGTTTATAGCTTTTGTATGTGCCCTGGCGGAACTGTCGTGGCAGCGACTTCAGAAGAGAACAGGGTGGTCACCAATGGCATGAGTCAGTACTCGCGCAATGAGCGCAATGCCAATGCAGGCATTGTGGTGAACGTTGATCCAAAAGATTATGGTGGCAGCGCTGAGAACCCTTTAGCAGGTATTGATTTTCAAAGAGCGCTTGAGTCCAAAGCTTTTGAATTGGGTGGCAGAAACTACGAAGCGCCTGGCCAACTCGTGGGCGACTTTATCGCCGGGCAAACTTCCACTGAATTTGGCAAAGTGATTCCATCGTATAAGCCAGGTGTGCACCTCACCGATTTAGCACAAGCATTGCCTGACTTTGTGATTGAAGCGATGAGAGAGGCTTTGCCTGAATTTGATAAAAAGATCAAAGGCTTTGCCATGCATGATGCTGTTTTAACTGGGGTAGAAACCAGAACATCATCCCCTTTGAGAATCACCAGAGGCAATAATTGCCAAAGCTTGAATATCAAGGGCTTGTATCCTGCGGGTGAGGGCGCTGGTTATGCGGGCGGTATTCTATCCGCTGGCGTTGATGGTATCAAGGTGGCCGAAGCCCTGGCGCTTAGCATGATTCAGGCCAAACCAAACTAAGCCAAGTGACTCAATTCGGATTAAACTTTTTTTTGCGAAGTTTATTCAGTGCATAGATGCCATAAGCAATGATAGGTGCGGATGCGCCACCAATGAGTTCTGCCGGAACCATCAAACCCAATTCTTTGACGCCTTTGGCCATGTAAATGATCAAACTCACGGCGTAGTAGGTTAATACTAAAACTGATAAACCCTCTACAGTCTCTTGCAGGCGCAGCTGAATCTTCGCGCGACGATCCATACTTGCCAATAACTCTTGAGTTTGGCTTTCGTTCACAAACTCTATGCGTGTTCGCAAAATTTGCGTGGTGCGTGAGATGCGATCTGATAATTCACGCAAGCGACGTTGAGTCCATGAGCAAGTGCTCATGGCTGGAGCAAAGCGACGCTCCATGAACTCAGATAAAGTTTGGACGCCAGGCAATGGGGACTCGCTTAATTCCTCAAGATTCTTAGCCGCTAACTGGCTGTAGGCTTCGGCCGCGGTAAAGCGAAGACCATGCTCAGAAATCCA
>CALMBU010000024.1 GCA_937863045.1 uncultured Polynucleobacter sp.
AGCATCAAGCCCAATACATTAGAGGCGCACGCCTTCACCTATTTGAACTTTGAAAAAGCAGCAGCCACATACGGCAAAGTGGGTGGCTTTGCGCACTTGGCCACCTTGGTCAAGCGAATGAAGGGCAGTCGCCCAGGCGCATTGCTGTTAGACGGTGGTGACACATGGCAAGGTTCAGGCACTGCCTTGTGGACCAATGGTCAAGACATGGTGGATGCATGCTTGGCTTTGGGTGTGGACATCATGACGCCACACTGGGAGATGACTCTTGGTGAAGACCGCGTGAAAGAAATTGTTGAAAAAGATTTCAAAGGCAAGATTTCATTCTTGGCTCAAAACATCAAAACCAATGACTTTGGTGATCAGGTATTTGATCCCTATGTGATTCGTGAAATGAATGGTGTGAAAGTGGCTGTGATCGGTCAGGCTTTCCCATACACCCCGATTGCCAATCCACGTTATATGGTGGCTAACTGGACCTTTGGTATTCAAGACGACAACATGCAAAAAATGGTCAACGAAGTTCGTGCCAAGGGCGCAAAAGTTGTGATCGTTTTATCTCATAACGGTATGGATGTGGACTTGAAGATGGCCAGTCGCGTGACTGGTATCGATGCCATCATGGGTGGTCATACGCACGATGGCGTACCAACACCAGTCAAAGTGAAGAACTCAGGTGGCGTTACATTGGTAACAAATGCTGGTTCAAACGGCAAATTCTTGGGCGTTCTAGATTTCAAAGTAAACGGTGGCAAGATCGCTGATTTCCGTTACAAACTATTGCCAGTTTTCTCAGACATGATCCCTGCTGATGCAGCGATGAATAAATTGATTGATAAGATTCGCGCCCCTTACGAAACCAAGTTGGGCGAGAAGCTTGCTGTGACCGAAGGTACTTTGTACCGTCGCGGTAACTTCAATGGTAGCTTTGACCAATTGATTTTGGATGGTTTGATGGCGGTGAAAAATGCTGAGATTGCATTCTCACCGGGCTTTCGTTGGGGCACCTCATTATTACCAGGTCAAGCCATCACGATGGAGCACGTGCTTGATCAAACCGCGATCACTTATCCATGGAGCACTGTGACCATGATGAAGGGCGACATGATCAAAACAGTTCTAGAAGATATTGCAGATAACTTATTCAACCCAGATCCTTATTACCAGCAAGGTGGTGACATGGTGCGTGTGGGTGGTTTGCAGTACTCGATCAATCCAATGGGCCAAGCCAATCAGCGCATCAGCAATATGACGCTCAATGGTAAGTTGATCGATCCGAATAAGACCTACAAAGTGGCCGGTTGGGCACCTGTTTCAGAAGAAGCAAAAGCAGCTGGTGGCGAGCCAATCTGGGATGTGGTTGCTAAATACCTTCGTGACATCAAAACAGTCAAAGCCAAGCAACTCAATATGCCAATCATTGAGGGCGCAAAAGGGAACCCTGGTATCGCTCTATAAACCATAACACTCAGCAACAAGGCCAGCGATCAAATTGATTGCTGGCTTTTCTTTATAATTAAAAATAATTTAAAAAGTACTTAAAAGTCTCAACAAAACGGTAAAGCCACCGGCTAATCGACAAAAATGCCATAAAATGTCAGGCTAAAAGGTAAAACCTCTATTTATGCCTGAAATTAATTTAAATTCCATTTCCAGCACTGTTCTCTGGTCCACATTTGCCGTGACCCTTCTTTTGGGCATTGTTTTGCAAAAAACTCGGTTTTGCACCATGGGCGCTATCACCGATATAGCCATCATGGGTGAGTGGACTCGTATGCGCCAATGGCTTTTGGCCATGGGGGTAGCGATCATTGGTGTGGGTATCATGACCTCGACGGGTGTGATTGATGTCAGTAAATCTATTTACACTGGCTCACGCTTGACTTGGTTATCCATCATCGTGGGTTCCTTGATGTTTGGTTTTGGCATGGTCTTGGCTTCAGGTTGCGGCAGTAAAACTTTGTTGCGCATTGGTTCTGGCAATCTCAAATCTTTGGTGGTCTTTTTGACCTTGGCTCTTTCGTCTTATATGACCTTAAGAGGTGTATTTGGTGTTTTGAGAGTTAATACAACAGATACATTGTTTGTGACCTTATCAACGCAGCAAGATTTACCCAGCGTGCTTGCTGGGGCAATGGGCATGGCCAAAGATACTTTGCAAATCAGCTTGGCATTCATCATTGGCGGCGCATTGATTTTGTTCGCGCTGATCAAAAAAGAATTCTGGAGTCTTAACAATCTCTTGGCTGGCTTTGGGGTTGGTGCCGCTGTGATCTTGGTTTGGTGGATTTCAGGGGTCTTGGGTTATGTGGCTGAAGACCCAAATACTTTGGAAGAGGTTTTTGTTGCGACCAATAGTGGCCGCATGGAAAGCTTAACCTATGTGGCGCCTTATGCTTATGTGATTGAGTGGCTGACATTCTTCAGCGACGCAAGTAGAAAAATAACTTTAGGCATTGCCTCAGTCTTTGGTTTGATTGTTGGGTCATTCATCTACTCGATCGTGACCAAGACATTCCATTGGGAAACATTCAGAAATGCAGAAGACACGGGCAACCATCTGCTTGGCGGCATTTTGATGGGTGTTGGTGGTGTGACAGCTTTTGGTTGCACCATTGGTCAGGGCTTGACTGGCATTTCAACTTTGGCCATCAGCTCATTCATTGCCATTGCAGGATTCATTGTGGGGGCTCTGTTAGCCATGAGATATTTGCAATGGAGAATGCTACCGCCACCTTGTGAGCCAGTCATAGGAAGCAATCATTCAAATCAATATTCAAACACTGGAGGATGTGGCATGCCACTTCAAATCGCTTGTCATACAGATCAATTTGGTACTTTGGGACAAATCACCGCAGCGGATGTTGCTGAAGTTGCACGCCAAGGTTACAAAACCATCATCAATAATCGCCCTGATGGTGAGGCCGGCCCTCAGCAACCTTTGAACGCTGAAATTGAAATGGCTGCAAAAGCGCTGGGTCTTAATTACGCTTACTTGCCAGTGGTCAGCGGTCAAATCACTCTAGAGCAGGCCCAAGAAATGGCTCGCTTGCTTGACACCATGCCTGGTCCGATTTTAGCTTTCTGCCGCTCAGGCGCTAGATCAACTAACTTGTACATGTTGGCTCAGCAGGTCGGTTGATTCTTTGGAGTTAACGCTCATTGGGATTGCTCTTGGCATTTTTGTCGGAGTGATCTTAGGTCTGACTGGTGCCGGTGGGGCTATTTTGTCTGTGCCCTTATTGGCATTCTTCCTGCATTTGGAAGTTGCGCAGGCAGCCCCCATCGGATTATTGGCGGTGGCCTTGTCAGCAGGCTTGGGTGCTTACCTGGGCTTTACCGCAAACATCCTCCGATACAAAGCCGCTCTCTTAATTGCCAGTGCTGGCTTGATTTTGTCTCCCATCGGTATTTGGTTGGCGCATCAGCTGCCCAACTGGCCCTTGGTCTTGATTTTTGCCATGATTCTTTTGCTGGTGGCGAGGAATATGTGGACCCAGGCCAAAAGAGAATTGGCCGGTATTGAAGATGAGGTGGGCCCACCATGCCAGCTCGATCAAACCATTGGCAAGCTCACCTGGACGCTGCCTTGCGCCAGGGCACTCTTTGCTTCGGGTGCGCTTGCTGGATTTTTCTCAGGCTTACTCGGGGTGGGTGGTGGTTTCATCATTGTTCCTGCTTTGAAGAAGTTCACAGATCTACCGATCAAATCAGTTGTGGCAACTTCTTTGGGGGTTCTCACCATCATTTCAAGCGGTGGCGTTCTGTTTTCTAACTTTTATGGCGCGATGAATTGGTCCTTGGCTTGGCCATTTTCTGCCGGATCGATTCTGGGACTCTTGATTGGTCGACAGCTGGTCAAAAGCATCTCTGGGCCTAGGGTTCAGCAAGCTTTTGCAATCTTTGCTATCTTGGTGGCTATGGCCATGCTGATCAAATTGACCCTCTAAATGGACGCCGCAGACCCACAAGCTAAAACCGTGTGGTTGATGAGGCGCAACTGTTCTTTCACGCCCAAGCAAGTCGGTATTTTCTATTTATCCATGGTGTGTTTTTCAGGACTGATCACTTCTTATTTTTGGTGGATTGGTGCTTGGATGGTATTGCCTTTCACCTTGATTGAACTCTCAGTCTTGGGTATTGCATTGCTGATCTATGCAAGACATGCCAGGGATTACGAAAAAATCACATTAGAGAATTCTGAATTGACCATTGAGCTGAACCTGGGATACAAAAAATCTCTCACGCAATGGAATGCCCCATGGGTCAGAGTCAAAGACCCTGAGTCTTTGTATGACAGAAAAAAGGATTTGGTGATTTTGGAGAGTGGGGCGCAAACCATCTCGATCGGGCAATTCATTCTGGCCGAGAAAAGACATGATTTGGCCAAGGAAATCAGGCAGGCACTGAGGCTGTGCTTGCATTAAAATGGTGGGATGAACCGACAGCCCTTCAAATTACTCGCACTCATCACCTCCATCATCATTCTTTCAGCTTGTGGCAAAGGTTCTGATCAAGAACCTCTTCCTCGATTAGTCAAAGTGGTGGTCTTGGGTCAGGGCAGTGGGGTGGCGCAGGAACTTCCAGCCATCAGTGACCCTGGTGTTTTGCGCTTTGATGCCAGCGGCAAAGTCATGGAAGTGCTGGTCAAATCTGGCGACACAGTTTTTTCAGGGCAATCATTGGCGCGCGTCATTCCAAACAGTGTGTCTTCTGATTCTTCTGTGATGATCACTTATCGTGCGACCAAGGCAGAATTGCAATCAGCCGAAGCTGACTTTAAAAGATACACCGACTTAAAAAATAAAAACTTCATCTCGGCCTCTGAGTTTGATCGCCGAGTCGCAGCCATTGAATCAGCCCGCGCCAAATATGAACAATCGATTGAGAGTATCGGCTTTGTTACTTTAAGAGCTTTAGAGTCTGGCAAGGTTTCTCAAATGAGCATCACAGTTGGGCAGGCGGTCAGCAATCAAGATGTGGTCGGAAAAATCACCACAGACAAAACAAGTAAGAAGCTTGAAAAAAACACTAACAACAACAATTCAAGAACCGCTTCCAAAGGTGCTCTAAAAATTCCAACGACCGCCATACACAGCGATGGTGTGAGTGTCTACAAGTTAACCCTGGATCAAGGATCGCAATCAACTGGAAAAGTCAGTGCGGTTAAATTGGTGTTGGGCAAGATTGATGACCAATCTGCTGAATTGGTGAGTGGCTTGGCAGCGGGCGACATCATCATTGCCACCGGTTGGCATGCCTTGAGTGAAGGTCAGCAAGTCAGAATCGCCATCACTGAAAAGGCTCAGTGATGTCGGATCGTTTCAATTTATCGCGTTGGGCGATTCAGAATAGTGCGCTGACGCGCTACTTGATGATTGCCTTGGTCTTGCTGGGCATTGGATCTTATTTCCAATTGGGTCAAGATGAAGACCCGCCTTTTGCTTTCAGAGCCATGGTGATTCGCACGATGTGGCCTGGTGCAACTGCGATCCAAGTATCTGACCAAGTCACCAACAAGATTGAGCGAACTTTGCAAGAAGTTCCAAGCATCGACAAGATTCGCAGCTTTTCTCATCCTGGCGAATCGATGATCATCTTTTTTGCTAAAGACAGCACACCTGCTAAAGAGATCCCAAATCTTTTTTACACTGTTCGTAAAAAAGTGGGTGATTCAAGATCAAGCTTGCCGATGGGTGTGCAAGGACCTTTTTTTAATGATGATTTTGGGGATACTTTTGGAGTCATCTACGCCATGTCGGCGAAGGGCTATACGCCCCGTGAAGTCAGAGACTTCACCACTCAGATCAGACAACGCCTATTACAAGTGAAAGACGTTGGCAAGGTGAACGTCTACGGCTTGCAAGATGAAATGGTCTACGTTGAGCTGTCACGCAAAAAGATGGCTCAGTATGGTTTATCGCCAGCAGTCGTGGCCCAGCAACTGAATCAGCAGAACACCATCGAAAGTGGTGGAAATATTGAATCAGCATCCTTTTCAATGCCCATCCGCGTGGGCGGACCTTTTGAGAACGTGGCCGATATCCAAGCCATGCCTCTGCGTGCCCCATCGGGTGCGGCGATTCGTTTGGGGGATATTGCCGAGGTGCGCCGTGATGTGATCAATCCATCGAAAGGCAAAGTTCGTTTTCAGGGTGAAGAGTTGGTGGCTTTGGGTATATCCATGGCCAAAGGCGGAGACATTGTTGAGCTTGGCAAAACTTTGAGCAAAGCCAGTCAGTTGATTGAAAAAGACTTACCAGCTGGTGTGACCCTGTCTTTGATACAAGATCAACCCAAAGTGGTGGCTGGCTCAGTCAAAGAATTTTTGATGACCTTGTTTGAAGCATTGATCATCGTCTTGGCTGTGAGTTTGTTGGCCCTGGGTTTGCATCGTCATCCTTGGAGGATTGATCCAAGACCTGGTTTGGTCGTGGCCATCAGCATTCCTTTGGTGATGGCTGTGACCTTCTTGGTCATGCATTTGGCAGGCGTGGGCTTGCATAAGATTTCCTTGGGCTCATTGATCATTGCTTTGGGTCTGCTGGTGGATGACGCCATCATTGTTGTAGAAATGATGGTGCGCAAGATGGAAGAGGGCTACGATCGCATGAAGGCCGTGACAGCGGCCTATGAGCTGACTGCCATGCCGATGTTGACGGGCACCTTGATCACAGCAGTGGGCTTTTTACCAATCGGTATTGCGAAGTCGGCCGTGGGTGAATACACCTTTGCTATTTTTGCCGTGACCGCAGCCGCGCTGATCATCTCTTGGTTCGTCTCAGTTTTATTTGTACCGTACTTGGGCTTCTTGCTATTAAAAAAGCCAGCGCACACCGTTCCTGAAGGTGCTCAGCATGACCATTTTGATACGCCTTTCTACGAGCGTTTCAGAGTGATCGTTGCATGGTGCATTGATCATCGTAAAAAAGCCATCATGGCAACGATTGCAACATTCGTGCTTGGCATTGTTGGCATGAGTCAGGTGCAACAACAATTCTTCCCTGATTCATCTCGCCCTGAAATCTTGGTGGATATATTCTTGGCTGAAGGTTCTAGTTTTGAAGCAACGGAAGCTGCCGCGAAAAAAATCGAAGCAAAAATTTTGGAACAGCAAGGTGTGCAATCTGTCACGATGTGGGTGGGCAGTGGCGCACCGCGTTTCTTTTTACCTCTGGACATTATTTTCCCAAGATCGAATGCCGCTCAAGCAGTGATCGTGGCTGATCTACCTCATCGCGATCGACTGAATAAAGTTTTGCCGCGCATCCTGGAAGATGCTGCGCCTGAAGCAAGGCTGCGCGTCAAGTTATTGCCCAATGGACCACCGGTGACTTACCCCGTTGAGTTCAGAGTCACAGGTGATGATCCAATCAAGTTAAGAGCTGAAGCTAATCGCTTCATCGATGTGATGCGTCAGTCATCCATCGTTTATGGCGTGAAAGACAATTGGAATGAAAATCAAGCAGTCGCCAAAATTGATGTAGATGCTGCTAAAGCACGTGAGTTAGGTGTGCCACCCCAAGTGATTGCGCAAACACTCGCCAGTCATTTTGGCGGAGTCACGATTGGTCAATATCGTGAGGGTGATTTGTTGGCACCGATTGTTTTGCGTTTACCTCGTGCTGAGCGTAATCAAACCAGTGACTTAAATGAAACCATGTTGACCACCGTGGGCGGTCAATCAATTCCATTGGGACGTATTGCAAGCGTGAATGTCGTTTGGGAGCCCGCCACAATCTGGCGTGAAAATCGTGAATACGCCATCACACTTCAAGCGGACGTGATTGCTGGCGTACAAGGACCGACTGCGACCGCAGAGTTGTTCAAAGAGTTCAAACCATTGATGGCCAAATTACCGCCGGGTTACAAAGTCGACATTGGTGGCTCTGTGGAAGA